>CAISKJ010000857.1 GCA_903885885.1 uncultured delta proteobacterium | reverse complement strand
GCGCCGCGCGCGGCCGCCACAGGCTTCTTCGCCGCGCTCCTCGCCGACCGCGCCGACGAGACGCTCGTGGCGTGGGCGGCGCTCTTCACGCCGCCGTGGCTCGTCTTCTGCGCCCGCGCGCTGCGCCGCTCCCTCATCGCACGCCGCACCGCCGAGAGCACCCCATGAAGGTCGAACCCACGCCCCGCGTCACCGTCGTCACCGGCCCCCTGGGCGCCGGCAAGACCACGCTCCTCAACACATGGCTCACTCAATTTGAGCGCGGCGACGTGGCCGTGATCGTGAACGAGTTCGGCGACGTGGGCGTCGACGGCGAGCTGCTCGCCGAGCGCGCCCGCGAGGTCGTCGAGCTCACCGGAGGCTGCGTGTGCTGCGCCACGCAGGCCGACCTCGTGCGCGCGCTGCTCGAGATGGCGTCGCGGCCTTCACCGCCGCGCCGCGTGCTCATCGAGACCTCGGGCGCGGCCTCGCCGGCGAGCGTGGTGCGCTCGCTCACGCGCGGCCCCGTGTCGCGGCGCATGGGCCTCGACGGCGTGGTCACCGTCATCGACGCGACGCGCACCGACCGGGTGCGCGACAGCCTGCTGTGCGGCGAGCAGCTGGCCTACGCCGACGTGGTGGTGCTCACGCGCGCCGACGTGTGCTCGCCCGACGCGCTGCGCGACGCCGACGCGCTCATCGCCGCCCGCAACCCCGTCGCGACGCGCGCCCACGCCGCGCGCGGCGCAGTGGTAGACCCCGAGGCCCGCACGCTCGACGCGCTCCTCGACGCGCGCGGCGGAGACTTCAACGCCCCGTGGGTGCTCGTGCGCCCCGAAGCGGTCGCGCACGACGCGGGCATCGAGGCGGTGTCGCTCACCTACGAGGGCGCGCTCGACAGCGACCGCTTCAGCGCGTGGGTCGAAGACCGCGTGGCCGAGATCGGCGGACGGCTCATGCGCGTCAAGGGCATCCTCGCGGTCGCCACGGTGCCCGTGCGCGTGGTGCTGCAGGGCGTCGGCGACAGCGTCGAGGTGAGCTTCGGCGCACCGTGGGGCGAGGCCGCGCCGCGCAGCCGCATGGTGCTCATCGGGTACAGCCTCGACGCCGACGGCCTGCGCGCGGGCTTCGCCGCCTGCGCCGCAGATGCATCACCGATGCAGTAGACTCACGAATACGGTGGACGTTTGCTGTCGCACGGCTCGCGCGTGCGCAGATACGATCGCGCCGCGATGACCACCGAAGCCACGACGCCCGCCGCCGCCACCCCCGCGCCCGTCGCGACCGACGCGGAGGTCAACTGGTACAAGACCGTCTACCAGGGCGACAACGTCCCGCAGTTTACGCTGCGGTCGTTCCTCATGGGCAGCCTCCTGGGGAGCTTCATGGCGCTCTCGAACCTCTACGTGGGGCTCAAGACGGGGTGGGGCCTCGGCGTGGCGATCACGGCGTGCATCCTCTCGTACGCCTTGTATTCAGGGCTCTCCAAGCTGGCGCCGGCGGTGTTCGGCCGCAACCTCTCGATCCTCGAGAACAACGCGATGGCCTCGACGGCCTCGTCCGCGGGCTCGTCGACGGGCGGCACGATGGTGAGCGCCATCGCCGCGATGCTCATCGTGTCGGGGCACCACATCCCGTGGCCCGCGCTCGTCGCATGGACGTTCTTCCTCGCGGTGCTCGGCACGGTCATGGCCATCCCGATGAAGCGCCAGATGATCAACATCGAGCAGCTGAAGTTTCCGTCGGGCACCGCCGCCGCCGAGACGCTGCGCTCGCTCTACAGCGAGGGCGACGAGGGCAAGAAGAAGGGCCGCGCGCTCTTCGCCACGATGACCATCGGCGCGCTCGTCACGTGGCTCCGCGAC
The DNA here is from genome assembly GCA_903885885.1 of uncultured delta proteobacterium. Taxonomy (GTDB): domain Bacteria; phylum Myxococcota_A; class Polyangia; order Polyangiales; genus CAISKJ01. The sequence continues at coordinate 15,468 of CAISKJ010000857.1, read as the reverse complement.
GCGCACGCGGTGGCCACGCAGGGCGTCCTCGCGGTGCTCACGCGCTTCAGCGTCATCCCGTCGAACATCGCGATCCCCGGGCTCACCATCGCGGGCCTGCCGGCCGCCCGGTGGACCATCTCCCTCGAGGGCTCGCTCATCCTCGTAGCCGCGGGCGCGCTCATGGGGCTCCGCACCACGATCACGATGGTGCTCGCATCGCTCCTCAACTACGGGGTCCTGGCGCCGTGGATCCGCGGCCTCGGCGGCATCACCGGCGACGTGAAGTTTCGCTCCATCGTGCAGTGGAGCCTCTGGCCCGGCGCTTCCATCATGGTGAGCTCGGGGCTGCTCTCCTTCGGCCTCCAGTGGCGCACGGTGCTGCGCGCGTTCTCGGGCCTCGGCGACGTGTTCAAGCCCCGCGCGAAGGCCGGCGAGGGCGAGGCGCAGGGCGACGGCGACCCGATGAGCCGCATCGAGGTGCCGCCTTCCTGGTTCGTGGGAGGCATGCTCTTCGCGACCGTCGGGCTCGTGATCACGGGCTGGCTCGCGTTCGGCATCAACCCCCTCCTCGGCGTGATCGCCGTAGCCCTCTCGTTCGTGCTCTCCATCGTGGCGTGCCGCGCGACGGGTGAGACCGACACCACCCCGGTGGGCGCCATGGGCAAGATCACGCAGCTCACGTACGGCGTGCTCGCCCCCTCGAACGTCACCGCCAACCTCATGACCGCGAGCATCACCGCCGGCGCCGCCGGCAGCGCGGCCGACCTGCTCACCGACCTCAAGTCGGGCTACCTCCTCGGCGCCAATCCCCGCAAGCAGTTCCTCGCGCAGCTCTCGGGCACGGTGGTGGGCACGGCGGTGGTGGTGCCTGCGTTCTACAAGCTCGTCCCCAACGCCGCGGCGCTCGGCACCGACCGCTTCCCCGCCCCCTCGGCCCAGGTGTGGAAGGGCGTGGCGCAGCTCCTCGCCAACGGCGTCGAATCGCTGCACTACACGGCCCGCTGGGGCATCCTCGTGGGCCTCGTCATCGGCCTCGCGATCCCGCTCCTCGAGCGCGCGTTCCCGAAGCACAAGCAGTACATCCCCTCGGCGATGGGCCTCGGCCTCGCGATGGTGATCCCCGCGTTCAACAGCATCTCGATGTTCCTCGGCGCGCTCATCGCGTGGGCCTACGCGAAGGCGAAGCCCGCCGCGGCGGAGACCTACGTCATCCCCGTCGCGTCGGGCCTCATCGCGGGCGAGAGCCTGCTCGGCGTGGCCGTCGCGCTCATGGCGGCGTCGGGTATTCTCCAGTGATGGTCGCGTTGGGGCGCTGAGCCGAATCGGGCTATCGTCTTCGCCTCGCAGGAGCACCCCACGTCGATGAAGCCCCGTATCACCGCACCGATCACGCTCTGTCTCGCGCTCGCCTCCCACGCGGCGCTCGCACAGCCCACGCCGCAGCCCGCGCGCGAGGGCACGACGATTCAACGGCACACCGACCACGTATCGAACGTCGGCGAGTTCCCGGCCGACGAGGCGCCGCGGCCCGTGGCGCGCCCCGCCAACGGCGACGTGGGCTCGACCGGTGCGGTCGCCGAGCGCAGGCCCGACAGCGAGCTGCGCGGCTCGGCGGGTCCGGCCCCCGGTGAGATCGACATGAACCGCCCCATCGGCCCGGCCGACGTCGCCCGCATCGTGCGCGCGTACGAGCCGCGCCTGCGCCTCTGCTACGACCGCGCACGCGCCACGCGCCCCACGCTCGCGGGCCGCGTCACCATGCGCTTCGTCATCGCGCGCGACGGGTCGCTCACCAACGTCGACGTGGCGGGCCTCCCGGCCGCGCCCGAGGTCGCGACGTGCATCCGCGGAGAGCTCCAGTCATCGCACTTTCCGCGCCCCGAGTCCGGCACGCTGCCGTTCTCCTACGGGATGAACTTCACGCCCCCGCCGGCCCCCCCCCGCGGCCGCCCGCGCGCAGCGCGCCCCCGCGCCGCGCACTGAGCTCCCGCGCCTACTGCGCAGGGCGTTCGAAGAGAAAGCAGCCGCAGCCGTAGTCGAGCCCCCGAGCCTCCTCGGGGCGCGCGGGGTCGTGAAAGCGCCCGCGGTCGTCGACGTACGCGAAGGTCCGCAGCGAGAGCCCGTGATCAGCGACCTTGCGCACTACGCCCTCGGCGTCGCTGATGCGATGGGCATTGAAGGCGATGCGCTCGCGCCCGACAGGCACCGAAAGGTAGAGCACGCCGCCCGGCGCGACCACGCGGCACAGCTCGCGAAGCGCGCGGTCCATGCCCGCGGGGTCGAGCGGATCGCCGTAGCGGCCGAGGCCCACGTGCTCGATCACGTGCATGCAGCTCAGCGAGTCGAGGCTCTGATCGGCGAGCGGGAGGTCGACCACCGTGGCCTCGCGCAGGGTGAGGTTGGGGAGCTCGATGTCGGGCTTGCGAAACTCGAACATGGTGACAGGCACCACCCCGACGAGTTGCGCGATGAAGGGCACCGAAGACGACACGTCGACGTGGCTCTTGGGCGCGCGCCCCGCGATGAGGCGCGTCGCCCACGCGGCCTGGTAGGTGTAGTGCGAGTCGAAGGGGCTGTTGAGCGCGCGGTTGAAGAAGATGGGTTCGAACTCGACGCGCCCCTGCGCGCCCGCATCGCGCCACTGACGGCGAAACTCGCGATAGTCAGCGAAATACTGCGCGAGCTCGCGCGGCACCCCGGGCCAGCGGAGGGGGTTGAAGAACTGTCCGCCGACCCTGTAGACGTACCGAACGAACCTGCCAGCCATGACCGTGCTGCTCCTTGTTGGGGGCGCGGATGATGCCCGAGGGAACGCCCCGGCACCATCCTCCGCATGCGAGCGCTCTCCGATGCGAGCGCCCTCGCTTCTGTTCGCGCGCTCGTGCGCGGCGGCGGTTGATCGCGGACGCGAGCGTGCGCACAATCGCGGGTCACCGTGATGCCCTCCCCGGAGCCCGACCCGCTCGAAACCGCCTGGCAGGCGCTGCTCTCTGAGTGGGAGCGCGACGACCAGCACCGCGCCTTTGTGGGCCTCGCGGCCGCGCTCGAGCGGCTCCCCGACGCCGCAAAGCGCTACCGCGCCGAGCTCGCGCACAGCGACCGCGCGCCCCGCGCGAAGCAGGGTCTCGACCGGGTGCTCGGCGTCGCGATGAGCGCGCTCACGCCCCCGACGCGCCCCGAGCGGCCACGAATCAACTTCATGCTCCCCATGGGCGCCTTCGCGGCGACGCTCATCGTGACGGTCTTCCTCGCGCAGGCGACCGGCTTTCGTTCGCTCACGTCACCGTGGGTGATCTTCGGCGAGGCGCTCGTGGTGGCGCTCGTGCCGTGGCGCCGCGTCAGCGGCACCTGAGGCGTGCAGACGGTCACAGCGGGAGCGGCTCGACAGCGTCGAGAAAGGCCTCCAGCCGGGGTGCGACGCGCGCAGGTGCGCTCCCTGGCACCTCGAGATGCACCACGCCGGTCGTGTTCTCTACGGTCACACGCCGACCGTCGTGGAGCACGGCGACCGGCACCCCCGCGGCGCCCACGCGTCGCTGATCCGCGGCGAAGCGAGCCGCCGCTTCGACGAAGCGCGCGAGCTCGAGGTCGTTGGCCGCGCCAAGGAGCACGACCGTCTCGTCGCCCCACGTCGCCTCGATGGGCAGCGAGTACCAACGCGCGAGCCACGCGCGCGTGTCGGGGTGCAACGCCTCGCCGAGGGCGCGCTCGAGCGCCGAGACATCGCCTTCAACAGCGCGAAGAACGGGCTGCCACGCGACCATGCCGCGCTCATCAGGATCGCCCACCACGCAAGGCGAGGCGGCCTCGAGATCGACCTCGGCGACGGGGAGCGCGCCCGTGATCGCGCGCGCGGCCGAGAGGTAGCGGTGGTAGAAGCGCGCCTGCGCCTCGTGGATCGACGTCATCATGCGCGTCGCGAAAGTCTACCGTGGTCGCCCCGCCCGAGGTGCACGAATGCCCGGTCACGAGTTTCAACGCATCGCACGACTCGCCGCGCGCTTCGGCAGGCCGCCGGCGCCCGACGTCGGCATCGGCGACGACTGCGCGGTGCTGTTCCCGACCGGGGCTGTCGTCGCGACGGTCGACGCGGCCGTCGAGGGCGTTCACTTCCGGCGCGATCTCCTCTCGCTCGAAGATGCCTCTTCCCGCGCAGTGGAGGCCGCCGCGAGCGACGTCGCCGCGATGGGCGGCGACCTCGAAGGGGTCGGCTGCGGACTGCTCCTCGCGTGGACATTTCCTGTCACACTGAGCGACGACGACTTCGACGCCCTCGCGCGCGGTGCGCAGCGCGCCGCCGCTCGCCTCGGCGCGCGCGTGATCGGCGGCAATCTCGCGGCGGCGCCGACGCTCACGCTCACCACGACGGTGCTCGGCCGCGCACCCGCGGGGCAGCTCACGCGAGGCGGCGCCCGACCGGGCGATGTGGTCGCCGTGTCGGGCGTCATTGGCGCGGCGGCGCTGGGCCTCCACGCGCTCCTCGCGGGCCGGGGCGGCGATGCGAACTTCGCGCCCTATGTGGCGCGATGGCGGTCGCCGCGGGCGCGCGTCGACATCGGACGCTCGATCGCTGCCACCGCGCACGCCGCGATCGATGTGTCCGATGGGCTCGCGCAGGATGTGGGTCATCTCGCGGAGGCATCGGGGTGCGCGATCCGGCTCTTCGGCGAGACGCTGCCGATGCTCACGGACCAGCGCGCACAGGCCGCAGCGCTGGGCCTCGACGCCGTAGAGCTCGCGCTGACGGGAGGAGAAGACTACGAACTCGTTGCCACGGGTTCGCGCGAGACCTTCGGCCCGGAGTGGACGGTGATTGGTGAGGTGACGGAAGGCGCCGGTGTGACGGTGCTAGAGGCCGGTGTGGCGCGGCGCCTCGGCGCGGGGTGGGATCACTTTCGCGCGTAGCGCGGTCAGCGCTCGCTGACGGCGACGCCCCAGCCCTTGAGCTTGCGAACGAGGTCCTTGCGCGGGAGCCCGGTCTCCCGACACAGGTCGGTGAGGTTGCCGTTGAGGCGCGTGTGCCCGCTGATAACCCAGTCGCGCTCGAAATACTCGACAAGGCGATCGCGCGCCACGGCAGGGTCGGGCGGCTTGGGACGGGCGTTGAGGGGCATCACGAGCGCGGCCCGGGCACGGGCAGCCCCCTTCTGCGGCAGAACAGGTGCGGGGGCCTCGGTCTGGAGCGCCCGCGCGACCATCTGCCGGAGTTCACGGACGTTGCCGGGGTATTCGCGGGCCACCATGCGATCCATGTCGCCCGGGCGAAACACGGGCTCGGCGCCGCAGATCTCGCGCGCGAACTGGCGCACGAGCATCGGGATGTCTTCGATGCGCGCCCGCAGAGGCGGCACCTGCACGCGCACCGCCGCGACATGGGCGACGAGCTCCTTGCGCACACGCCCCTCGGCAGCCGCCTGGCGCAGATCGGACGAGGCCGACGCGATGATGCGCGCGTCGAGCACCCCCTCTTCGCGGCGCTCATAGAGGTTGAGCAGCGCGCTGGCCTCGGCGCTCGTGGCCTCATCGACGCGCTCGAGGAGGAGCGTGAACGTGTCGCTGCGCTGGCTCACCGAGGTGATGGTCGGGCGCTCGCCCGGCGGGAGCCGAAAGTCGATGACGGCCATGGGCGACGCGGCGAAGCGCGAGCTGGCGTGGATCGCCTTCGCGAGGAGCGTGCGCCCCGTGCCGGGCTCGCCCTCGAGGAGGATCGGTGCGTCGGAGGGCGCGAGACGCTCGAGCAGCGCGAAGAGCTGGCGCATCGGGAGCGACTGGCCGAGCACCGGCCCGAAGGAGTTGCGATCGCTCGGCGCGACCGGAACAACCATGTCGCCCGTGAGGAGCTGCAACGTGCTCCGACCGATGCCGAGCTCAGTGCCCACGGGCACCACGCCGAGGTTGAGCTTGCTCGCCCCTACGAAGGTGCCCGAGTCGCTCCCCAGGTCGCGCACGCGGATGCCGCCGGCGACGAGGGCGATCTCGAGGTGATACTTGCTGACGTGCGGGTCGCGGAGAATGAGATCGTTGTCGGTGTGCGTGCCCACGAGGAGCGTGCCAGCCTCGAGGAGGGCCTCGCGCCCCCGGTCGGGGCCGCTGGTGACACGCACCCGCACGCGACGAACCACGAGGGCCCCCGTCGCATCGGTGACGAGCACGCCAGTGAGCGGCGTGATGCGCACGGGCCCGACCGCGCGAGCGCGCGCCCCGAGACGTCCTGGCGGCAACGTACTCGGATCGTCCATGATCTCGGCGAGTTCTTGATGAACCACCTTCACGACGCACCCTCCGTGGGAGTCGACGGCCAACGTCCCTGTTTTTGATTCATGTCACCGCTCGCGAAGTGCGAGCGACTCTCAGGCTCGAACGACCGGGTCTCTCCAACCAGCCGTCGGCTAGCATAACGCTGGGGTCTGTTTGTCGCCACGAGATCCTTCCAACCAAGACCAGCGCGTGAACAACGGACACTCGCGCCGCGGACTCCGTCGCGCAACCCTCGTGCCAGCATTCACGGCCGCCTGCGCTGCGCGCCCGGAGGCACGTTGACATTGCGGCGCCGCGCAGATACGCGGCTGCAATCCCTCCTACGCAGAAGCGACGGCTCGCCATGGCGCACGACGACCACAACCACGACCACGACCACGACCACGGCCACGGCCCGCACACCCACGACGCAGATGTCACAGCCGCACCGCCGCTGGCGCACGGCGCAGGCGTGGGTCGTGTGCTCCACGTCGACTGCTTCAGCGGTGTCGCGGGCGACATGCTGGTCGCTGCCTTGCTCGACCTCGGCGTACCGCGCGAGCCGATCGATCGCGCGCTCGCAGCCCTCCCCGTCGGCGGCTACAAGATCGAGGTCACGACACGCGTTCAGAGCGGCATCGTGGCGAAGCGCTTCATCGTTCGGGTCGAGGGGCCACAGCCCGACCGGCGCTTCCGCGACGTGCGCGCGATGCTCGAAGCCGCACCCCTCCTCGACGGGGTGCGCGCGCGCGCACTCGCGACCTTCACGGTGCTCTCCGAGGCCGAGGGCCGCGTGCACCGGATGCCCCCTGCGGACGTGCACTTTCACGAGGTGGGCGCGGTCGACGCCATCGTCGATGTGGTCGCAACGAGCGCAGCCCTCGAGTGGCTCGGCGCGCGGATGACCTGCGCGCCACTCCCCATGGGTCGGGGCTTCATCCGGGCGGCCCACGGGATCCTGCCCGTGCCGGCACCGGCCGTGGTCGAGATTCTCAAGGGAGCGCCGACGATCGACGCCGCGGTCGACGCGGAGCTTGTCACGCCCACGGGCGCGAGCCTCGTGCGCTCGAACGCGCGCGAGTGGACCCGCTGGCCCTCGATGCGCCCGGTGGCCACGGGCTTCGGTGCGGGAACGCGATCCTTCGCGGACCGCCCGAACCTCCTGCGGCTCGTGCTCGGAGACGCGGTCAGCGCCGCGGAGGGGCAGGGTCAGGGGACCCACGTGGTGATGGAGACCAACGTCGATGACGCCTCGGGGCAGCTCGCCTCGCACGTCACGGAGACGCTCCTGCGCGAGGGCGCGCTCGACGCCTGGACCGCGCCCATCGGGATGAAGAAGGGCCGCCCCGGGGTGATGATCTCTGCGCTCACCCACCGCGCCGATCACGAGCGCATCGGGCGGGTACTGCTCACCGAGAGCAGCGCGCTCGGTCTCCGCTGGCGCGCCGTCGATCGCACCGAGCGACCGCGGCGCACGGACACGATCGAGACGCGCTACGGCGCCATCCCCGTGAAGGTGGCCGACGGCGACAACATCGCCCCGATGGCGCAGCCCGAGTTCGACGTGTGCCGCGAGCTCGCGCGCGCAGCGGGCGTTCCTGTACGGGTCGTGCACGCTGCGGCCCTCGCCGCGTGGTGGTCGGCGCGGACGTAGCGGTTCGTCCGCGGCAGGCGCGCGACCGCGCGACCGCGCGATTGCGAGCGTGCGTGCGATCGCGATAAGGTCGCGCACGACGATGAGCCCTCCCGCGCCGTACATCCTCGTGGCCGACGATGACGCCACGACGCGCGACGCGCTGCAGGGGGCGCTGCGGCGCGGGGGCTTCGCCTCGGAGCGCGCGCAAGATGGCGCTTCGTCCGATGGTGACAGCGCGACGCACGATGTCGCCGTAGTGCTCGTCTCGGTGGGCACTGCGAGCGCCGAGGGGCTCGATCGTGTCCGCCGGATGCGAGAGGCGCCCGCGACGCGCGGAGCGTCGATCATCGCGGTGGTGTCGCCGCATGAGGAAGGCTGCGTCGAGCGCGCCCTCGCGGCCGGCGCCGACGACTTCGTGCGCGGACCCGTGTGGGAGCCCGAGCTGCTCTCGCGCGTTCGCGGACAGCTTCGCTTGCGGGCGTCGTTGCACGAGCTTGCGCGCAAAGAGCGCGACGCACGGGTGATGGTCGAGATCACACAGGCGCTGACCTCGAGCCTCGACTTTCGCGAGATCCTTGGCACCGTGGTGGGCCGTCTCGCCGAGGTGATGCGTGTCGAGCGCTGCTCGATCGTCGTGGCGCACGAGGCCGGCGACGTCGGCTACGTGCTTGTGGCGAGCGACGATGCCCGCGTGCGCGACCTGCCCATCGAGCTCGAGCGGTACCCTGAGATTCAGCGCGTGCTGCAGACCCGTCGTCCGCTCACGATCGACGACGCGACCTCGCACCCGATGTTCTGGGAGGTGCGCGCGCACGTGTCGAGCACGCGCTACCCCATGCTCACGCTGATTCCCATCGACTCGGAGGACCGCGCCGTTGGCGTGCTCTTTCTTCGCGCTTCGGAGGCGCGCGGCAGCCTCGACGAGCGCGAGGTGTCGCTCTGTCAGGTCGTCGCCAACGCGACCGCCATCGCGATTCGCAACGCCCGCGTGGTGCAGAAGCTCCGCGATGAGCGGCTCGCGGTCTCCTCGGCGCACATCGAGGCCGAGCAGCGCGTTCGCATGCTCGAGCGCTACGCAGACCTCTTTCACTCGTCGGCCGATGGTATGGCCGTCATCGACGAGAGCGGGCGCGTGATCTTCGCGAACCCGAAGGTCTCGGAGATCACGGGGTATACCGACGACGAGGTGCGCAATGGCAACCTGCTCCTCGCGATCGCTCGCCAGGATCGCGCGCGCGTCAGCGTGCTCCGCGAGGGCTTTCGCCGCGGCGAGTTTCCCGCAGGCGTCGACCTTCGGATCCGTCGACGCGACGGCGGCGAGCGGGTCGTGTCCATCGCTACGTCGGCCTTGCTGCGCGACCAGAGCGCCGTGCTCGTCACGCTCCGCGACGTGACCGACGAGCGCGCCATCGCGAGCGAACTCGCGCGCACCAAGGAGTTTCTCTCGTCGCTCATCGAGAGCTCGCCCGACGCCATTGTTGCATCGCGTCTTGACGGCACCATCCTGCTGTTCAACTCCGCGGCCGAGCGCATCCTCGGGTATCCCCGCGAGCTCGTCGTGGGCGCCGGCTCCGTCGAGATGCTCTATCCGCCCGGGGCCGCGCGGGAGATCATGCGACGCATCCGCACCGCGCCCGAGTCGCGCATCGCGAGCCTGCGCGCAGAGGTGTTGTCGCGCAGCGGCGAGCGCATCCCCGTGCTCCTCTCGGCGGCGCTCGTCTCGGAGAACGGCGCCGCGGTGGCGAGCGTGGGCGTGTTCTCAGACATTCGCGAGCGCATCCTCCTCGAGGAGCGCCTCGCGCAGTTTCAGCAGCGCGTCGCCCTCAGCGAGAAGCAGGTGATCGCCGCCGAGCTGGCCGGTGCGGCGGCGCACGAGCTCAACCAGCCGCTCACGGCGATTCAGGGATACGCAGAGCTATTGCAACGCAAGGCAGACGCTGATTCAGCGATCGGGAGGGGTGCCGCCGTGATCCTTCGTGAGTCTGAACGCATGGCCGAGATCGTGCGCAAGATCGGCAAGATCGCGCGCTATGAGACCAAGCAGTACGTGGGCGGCACGAGCATTCTCGACCTCGACCGCGCGGCGGGCAGCGACTCGCTTCCGCCCGAGGAGCTGAAGTGACGACGCGCCATGGCCCGCCCAAGCCGCACACCCCCGCGCGCGATGCAGACGACGGCGGCGTCGTCCGCCCACGGCGCGAGCGCGTCTCGAGCACGCGTGTTTCGGTGAGCCCGCTGCACCACGATCCCGCGGCGAGCGCCGGCGATCGGCTCCTTGCCGTGCTGTCGCGCGCCCTCACCCGCTCGGCCGACGCGTCGACGGATGGGGCGATCGTGGCGGCGCACCTCGACGCACTCGTCGAGGTGCTCCCCGGACGCGCGGTCGCCGTTCGCGTGGTCAACCCGGGCACGCGGGCGGTCGAGATCGCGCGCTCCAACGCGGTCTTCGTCGGTGGCGCCGACCTCGTGCTGCGCTTGCATCTCGAGGGACGCAAGTGCGCCCTCGAGGCAGGCGTGCTCGGCTTCGACGTCGCCATTGAGGCTCACGGCGAGCTGCTCGGCGCGGTTACGGTTGAGGCCGTCGCGGCGTCGACCAAGTCGTCGGACGTTGATCTGGCATTCTCGCGCGACCACGCGGTCGCGTCGCACGTCGCGCGGCAGCTCTCGGCCCTGCTGGCCGTGGGGCGCCAGCGTCGCACGCGCGGGGCCGAGAGCCCCCGGCGCATGATTCCCCTCACCCCGGTGGCAACCGTCGGCTTCGGCAACGAGCTCCGTGCGCTCTTCGACGGCACGCGGGAGTTCGTCGCCCTGCTCGACCGAACGGGCACCGTGCGCACGGGCAACGCGGCGATGGCCGAGGCCCTTGCGTGCACGCCCGACCGCCTCGCGGGTCGCTCGTTCATCGACCTCGTGGAGCCTGCCGACCGGCGTCGTCTTGGCGGGAGTTTCTGGTCGGCCCTGCGCGGTCAGGCGTCGCAGATCGAGGTCTCGTTCACTCCCCTGGGCGGCGAAGAGAACCGCCTCATGGCGCTGTCGTTCAGCCCGGTCTCCGATGCGTCGAGCATCGTGCTCGGGGCCATCGTCATCGGCCGCGACGTGACGGATCAGCGCACCCGCGAAGAGCAGTTTGCGCGCGCCGACAAGCTCGCCACGGTGGGCCGCCTCGCGGCAAGCGTCGTGCACGAGATCAACAACCCCCTCACGGCCATTCTCGCCTACTCGGAGCACCTCGCCCGGCGGACCGCGCCCGTCGCCGACGCGAGCGACGTTGCGCGCGCCGAGCGCATCGTCGAGGCTGCGGAGCGCATTCGCTCGCTCGTTCGGCGCCTGCTCGCCTATACGCCGTCGGCCACCGAGCAGCCCTGCGCGCTGTCACTTGGCGACGTGGTGACGCAGGCGGGCCTCTTCTGCGAGCACGTGCTGCGCGAGCGGGGGGCGTCGCTCGAGCTCCGCCTCGACCCCGATGTGGCGCCCGTGTATGGCCTCCGCGGCGAGCTCACGCAGGTGTTCGTAAACCTCATCACCAATGCCTCGCACGCGACCACGCAGGGCTCGGGGAGCATCGAGGTCACCGTGCACGCGCCCGAGCCCGGTGTCGTGCGCGCCGCGGTGCGCGACAACGGCCACGGCATCGCGCAGAAGGACCTCACCCGCGTGTTCGAGCCCTTCTACACCACGAAGGGCAATGGGCAGGGCACCGGCCTCGGCCTCTCGATCGTGCGAAGCATTCTCGAGCAGCACCGCGCCGCCCTCCAGATCGAGAGCTCCGTGGGCATCGGCACAACGATTACCGTCGATTTTCCTGCGCACAACGGCTGATCACCGGGCGCTCGCAGGCCCCCTCGCCGCAAGCGTGCGCTTGCGATGCCGCGCGTTCGGCGATACGGTCGCCACCCCCTTCAGGAGATACCATGGCCCGCGTAACCGTCGAAGACTGCCTGGATCAGGAAGAGAACCGTTTCGCCCTCGTGATTCTCGCGGCCGTGCGCACGCGACAGCTCATGAAGGGCGCCCGGCTCCAGATCGACCCGCACAAGTACCGCAACAAGCCCTCGGTGCTCTCGCTGCGCGAGATTGCGGCCGGCAAGCTGCACTTTCACCGCCCGTCGCGTGATGCGGTCGAGGAGTACATCCAGGAGCAGAAGCGTCGCTTCGGCTGATCGTCGACCGGTCGAGGCGGCACCTGCAACGCCTCGACGCAGCGCCTACGACATCCCGCCCTTTCGCACCGGATACGCGCCCCGCTTCGCCAGTTCTTCCATAGCGCGCTGACTGTCTGCGTTCTTCCACCGATCATAGAGTTGGACGATCGACCGGGTGACCCCGCCGAGCGCTTGCGACTCGGCCACTTCGGCGAGCACGTCGACGAAGCGCGGAAACTGCTCGCCGAGTTCGGTGAGCGCCACGGGCTCGGTGCCCTCGGCGCTGCGCGCCAGCGCGGCCGCTTCGCGATACGCGTAGGACCCGACGTGCACATAGAACCCGGTGGTGCCCTGCGCGCGCTCGACGTGCTCACCGAAGAGCCCCGAGAGGTACAGCGCGCCGTCGCCCACCGTCTGGAGTCCGACGCAGCGAGCGCCCTCCGAGAGGGCCAGCGCCTCGTCGAGAATGCGCACGATGGGCTTGTCGAGAAACTCCGCTGCGGGTCGCGCGGCGTACGTCACCAACACCCCCGCAACGTAGTCGGCGGTCTCGGGCGAGGCCTCCACCCGCTGCCGGCGCATCGCCGCCAGCAGCAGCGCGCGGAAGTAGCCGCCCAGGTCTGCGCACGTCTCGATCGTCATGGCGTCGCTCCTCTCGGTGGATGGTGCGAGCGCGAGGGCGGGTGCGGCCCACAGCCCTGCGATCACGTCATGGAACCTACGGAGGAGAAACGGCCGGGGCACGTTTTCACATGAATCCCTGACCGCGCCGCCGCGATGCCCGATCGACCGGGCGGGAACGCCCCGACGCACGGCTGGCACACCCACATCGAGAGTGCCAACCTGTTGAAACCACCGCAGTTCGAGAAATTCGTTGCCCTCGGGTCCGGGGTCTTGACAGGGGCGCGCGGGGGCTTATCTTCCGCGCCGCTCCTGGCAGTTGATCTGAGGGAGTGCCAGAAATCACAACTACGCTGCGGCCGCGCCGTGCCTCGTTGCCACGAGGTACCGCACGGAGACCCGCCGATCGCTGCGATTCTGATCACGCGCTCGGGTCAAGCCAACAGGGGAACACGCACCCGTCATCGGTCTTTCGCAACCGCGCGAGCCGCTCAGCTCTGCGCAGCACAACCCGAATGGAGACAACCATGAAGATTCGTCCTCTGCACGACCGCATTCTCGTCCGCCGCCTCGAGGCGGAGCAGCGCACCAAGGGCGGGATCATCATTCCCGACAGCGCCAAGGAGAAGCCCATCGAGGGCGAGGTCGTGGCCGTCGGCAACGGCAAGCACGACAAGGACGGCAAGCTCGTTCCCCTCGAGGTGAAGGCTGGCGACAAGATCCTCTTCGGCAAGTACTCGGGCACCGAGGTCAAGGTCGAAGAGGTCGAGCACCTGATCATCCGCGAGGAAGACATCCTCGGCATCATCGAGCGCTGATTACAGCACCCCGTTTACAGCCCCTTTCACAACAGCTTTCAACGCGGAGAAGTTCAGATGGCAGCCAAGGAAATCGTTTACCAGGAAACCGCCCGCAAGCTCGTGCTTCACGGCGTCGACGCCCTCGCCAACGCGGTGAAGGTCACCCTCGGCCCCAAGGGCCGCAACGTGGTGATCGAGAAGTCGTTCGGCTCGCCCGTGGTCACCAAGGACGGCGTCACCGTCGCCAAGGAGATCGAGCTCGAGAACAAGTTCGAGAACATGGGCGCCCAGATGGTGCGCGAGGTCGCTTTGAAGATTTCGGACACCGCGGGTGACGGCACCACGACGGCGACCGTGCTCGCGCAGTCGATCTTCCGCGAGGGCTCGAAGCTCGTCGCCGCGGGTCACAACCCGATGGAGATCAAGCGCGGCATCGAGAAGGCCGTGGAAGCCATCGTGGTCGAGCTGAAGAGCCGCGCCAAGCAGACCCAGGACCCGAAGGAGATCACGCAGGTTGGCACCATCTCGGCCAACGGCGACGAGACCATCGGCGAGCTCATCGCGAAGGCGATGGAGAAGGTCGGCAAGGAGGGCGTGATCACCGTCGAAGAGGCGAAGAGCGCCGAGACGACGCTCGACGTGGTCGAGGGCATGCAGTTCGACCGCGGCTACCTCTCGCCCTACTTCGTGACCGACCCGGAGCGCATGGAGGCCGTGCTCGAGGACGCCTTCATTCTCATCTCGGAGAAGAAGATCTCGAACATGAAGGACCTGCTCCCGGTGCTCGAGGGCATCGCGCGCCAGCAGAAGCCCCTTCTCATCATCTCGGAGGACGTCGAGGGCGAGGCCCTGGCGACCCTCGTGGTGAACAAGCTCCGCGGCACGCTCCAGTGCACGGCCGTCAAGACCCCCGGCTTCGGCGACCGCCGCAAGGAGATGCTCAAGGACATCGCCATCCTGACCAACGGTCAGGTGATCTCCGAGGAGCTCGGCACCAAGCTCGAGAACGTGACCCTGAGCGACCTCGGCCGCGCCAAGCGCGTCAAGATCGACAAGGACAACACGACCATCATCGACGGCGCCGGCTCGCCCGACAAGATCAAGGCCCGTGAGCGCGAGATTCGCGCCCAGATCGAGAACACCACCAGCGATTACGACCGCGAGAAGCTCCAGGAGCGCCTCGCCAAGCTCGCGGGCGGCGTGGCCGTGATCAAGGTCGGCGCGGCGACCGAGGTCGAGATGAAGGAGAAGAAGGCCCGCGTCGAGGACGCGCTCAACGCGACGCGCGCGGCCGTGGAAGAGGGCATCGTCCCCGGCGGCGGCGTGGCGCTCATCCGCCTCGCGGCGACGCTCGACTCGGTGAAGCTCAACGCCGAGCAGACCTTCGGCGTGAACATCATCCGCCGCGCCTGCGAGGAGCCCCTCCGCCAGATCGCCGCCAACGCGGGGATCGAGGGCGCCATCGTGGTGAACAAGGTCCGCGAGGGCAACTGGTCGTTCGGCTACAACGCCGCGACGGACACCTACGGCGACATGCTCCAGATGGGCGTGATCGACCCGGCCAAGGTCGTTCGCTGCGCGCTCCAGAACGCCTCGTCGGTGGCGGGCCTCATGCTCACGACCGAAGCCCTCGTGGCCGAGCGCCCGAAGGACGACAAGAAGCCCGCGGGCGGCCCCGGTGGCGGCCACTCGCACGGCGGCGACATGGACTTCTGATCGAGGTCTGATTCGCTGACATCGCCCCGCTTCGGAAGGCAGTTCGTTCTGCCCGACGATGCGGGGCGATGTGCATTTGGGAGGTCTGTTTGTGATACCGTGCGCGCGCCCATGCGCCCGGTTTTTTCGCTCGCGCTCGTCGCCGCTCTCGTTGCGTGCGAAGGCACCGCCCCTCCCCCTCGACGCGAACGCACCGTGGCCAACTCGCGCCGCGCGGCCTCGGCGCGCGCGCGGGGTCGAGGCGCGGCCGCGCCGCCCGCCGTCGACTCGGGGGCGACGTGCCCGCGCGAGACGGCGCGCGCCCGTGCCCGCGCCCGTCAGGGTCGCACGCTGC
>CAISKJ010000856.1 GCA_903885885.1 uncultured delta proteobacterium | reverse complement strand
GCGCCGACGGCGACTGGAGCGCGGCCGTCAGCGCCGGCCTCTCGCTGCGCGCGGGTCGCCCCTCGGTGCACGCCGCCCTCGCCGACGGGACGCGTGTGCTCGCGCTCTTCCCGCCGCTCGTGCACGGCGGCGCGGTGGTGCAGCTCGAGCGCCACGCGCGGCCCACCACGCTGTCCGACCTCACGGCGCGGGGCCTCCTGCCGCCGCAGGCGCTCAACGTGCTCGTCAACGCGCTCGCGTCACGGCGTAACATCATCGTCGCGGGCGCGCGCGGCTCGGGCCGCACCGCGATGCTCTCGGCGCTGCTCGCATCGCTCCCCCACGACGACCGCGCCGTGGTCATCGAAGACCGCGACGAGCTCTCGCGGGCCCGCCGCGACGCCCTCTCGGTGCGTGCCGAGGGCGACTGGAGCGCCGCCGTCAGCGCGGGCCTCTCGCTGCGCGCCGGCCGCGTGGTGTACGGCGAGGCCGTCGAGGCCTGCGCGAAGGCCTTCGTCGCGGGCCTCACGACGGGCGTCGAGGGCGCCATGATCGCCGTCGCCGCGCCGACGGGCCCCATCGCCCTCGCCCGCCTCGCGAGCACCGCCACGCAAGACAAGTGGCTCACCCAGCAAGACGCGGCCGCGCGCATCCTCGCGGCGCGCCCGCTGCTCATCGAGACCGCGCGCCTCGGCGACGGTCAGTGCCGCGTCGTCGGCGTCGGCGAGGTGCGACCCGGCAACGACGGGAGCCTCCAGGTGGCGCCCATGTTCTCGCTCCGCCTCGACCCCTCCGACGGCTCGGGCAACCTCGCGCTGCAGCTCGTGCCCGCAGGCGCGTACTGAGCGTCGGCAACGCCCCGCCGCACGGCGCGCTTCCCCATAAAAAATAGCTTCGTCGCGAGGTGCGAACGGCGGTTGCCGCGGGCGCACCATCGTGTCAGTTTCGACGATACGCCACATGGTAAAACGCCTGCTCTTCGGGATGCTCAAGGGGTTGTTCATCGGCGGCGCGATCGGCGCGCTGGTGCACTTCGGCTTCTCCACCCCGACGATCGACAGCTTCATGAACTACCCGCTCTACGCGCTCGTCGGCGCGCTCTCGGGCGCGCTCGCGGGGCGCCCGCCGTGGCAGCAGGGCGCGTGGGTCGCCAGCATCCTCAAGGCCGTGTTCGGGCTCGTGCTCGGCGCGGGCCTCTATGCCCTCGGCGCGAAGTTTCTCCCGGCCGCGCAGCTCCCCCTGCCCAACGGCGCCAACGTCTCGCTGGCCAATCAGCCCATGTTCTTCGCGCCGCTCCTGGCGATGGCGTACGCGACCTTCGTCGAGCTCGACGACGGCGGCGAGCAGCCCGAGCCCGCGGTCGCCACGGGCGTCCGCGCCGGCAAGGTCTCCCTCGAAGACATCGATGTGGGTGAAGACGAAGAAGCCGCGAAGCCCGCGGCGAAGTCGGCGAAGAAGGGCTGAGCGCCCCGCCGCCTCTGCCGCTCAGACCGACGCGGTCTCGGTCTGCGCGGTCGCCGGATCGGCCACCGTCGCCCCCTCCTCCGCACCACCCGCCACCGTCTGCACCGGCTCCGCGACGCGCGTCGCGGGCGCCGCCGAGGCCCCCTGCGCGGCGCTGCCGTTCACGCGCGCCATCACGGCGGCGGCGTGCGCGACGGCCCGCTCTCGCAGCGCGTCTCCGTGGCGCACGGCCTCTTCGCGCACGGCGGCCCCATCGATCACGCCCTTGTCTCGCTCGTTCATGGCACCTCTCCTGTGGAGCCGCGGTATAGCTCAGCCCCCATCATGATCCAGGTCGAAACCTTTCCGGTGCCGCCCCTCGGGTGCAACTGCTCGGTCTTGCGCGACGACGAGGCGCGCGAGGCCATTGTGATCGACCCCGGCGGCGACGCCGCGGGCATCCTCCGGCGGCTCACGGCGCAGGGCCTCACCGTCAAGGCCATCGTGCATACGCATACGCACATCGACCACGTGGGCGCCACGGCGGCGGTGCAGCGCGCCACGGGCGCCCCCGCGCGCATCCACGAAGGCGACCTGTTTCTCTACGAGATGCTGCCCGTGCAAGGGCAGATGCTGGGCATGGGGCCGCCGCCCGCCGCCGAGCTCGACGCCTTCCTCCGCGACGGCGACGTGGTCACCGCCGGGAGCATCTCCCTCGAGGTGCTCCACACGCCCGGGCACACCCCCGGGAGCGTGTGCTTTCGCTGCAAGTCCGACGCGAGCGACCTGCTCTTCTCGGGCGACACGCTCTTCGCGGGCAGCATCGGGCGCACCGACCTCTGGGGCGGCGACCACGCACAGATTCTTCGTTCCATCCGCGAGCGGCTTCTGGTGCTCCCCGACGACACCGTCGTAATTCCGGGGCACGATCGCACGACGTCGGTGGCGCGAGAGCGACGCTTCAACCCGTTCTTTCGTTCGGGGTGACATTGCGTGAGATTGCCTTGCGAGCCGTCGCTGCCGTAGCGTCGCCCACCGCCGTGAACCAGCCCTCCTCCGACCCATCGCTTGCCGCATGGCTCCAATTGCACGACGAGCTCGCGCAGCTCGTCGCCCACGACATGCGCAACCCGCTCCAGGCGATCATCGCGAACGCGTCGTTCCTCGATGACCCGTTTCACCCCTCGGAGCAGGAGACGCGCGAGACCGTCACCGACATCCGCGCCTCGGCCGACGTGCTCCTGCGCCTCATCGACAACTTCGTGGCGATCTCGCACCTCGAGGCCCCGCGGGCGCCGCCACGCCGCGCACGCCCGTGTCGCTCCTCGCGGCCGCCGAGTCGGCGGTGGCGCGCTGCGCGCAATCGGCCGCGGGCGCCGAGGTGGTGCTCGCCCTCGAGGCCGGCGACAGCGCGCGCGTCATGGCCGACCCGCAGCTCCTCGAGCTCATGATTCAGAACATGGTCACCAACGCGCTGCACCACTCGCGTCGGCGCAACTCGGTGACGGTGCGCGTCGACCGCGAGGCGGGCCGCTCCGCCGTGGCCGTCATCGACCAGGGGCCCGCCTTCGGCCCCAACGCGCAGCACTTCACCCGCGAGGCCCAGGTGGCCATCAAGTTTCAGCCCGACGGGCGCTACTCGCGCGGCCTCGGGCTGTACCTCATCGGGCTTGTAAGCCGCGCGTTCGATGGCACCATCGAGACGTCGCGCGACGGCACGCGCTCGGTGCTCCGGGTGTGGTTTCCCACCGCGCCCTGACCCTCTACCATCGAGAGAGCGCACACCCCCCAATGAGCAACTGGCAGCCCGCGCGCGTCGTCGACCTCGTGCTTCGGTTCAACAGCGATTTCGGCCCCGCGATGCGCGCCGCCGTCGAGGGCGTAAAGGCCTCTTCGTTCGCGCCCGAAGACCAGTGCCGCGAGGCCTGCCGCGCCCTCGCGCGCGGCGTCGGCGTGGCCACCCACGCGTACGTGTGGGGCGCGCCCGACATGGCCCTCACGCACGTGCGACTCCCCGTCAACGCCGACGAAGACGGCACGGTGATTCACCTCCGCCTGCGCCTCAACGTCCCCATGACGACGCCCATCGACTACTCCAACGGCACCGCCGTGGCGGGGCTCCTGCAAACGCTCATGGGCCTTCCGCGCGGCTCCCTCGCGGGCGTCGAGGTGGGCTTTCCCGCGCCCGCCAACGGCGGCGAGGCGGGGCCGCTGCTCACCACGCTCAACCCCACGACGCTGCCGGGGCAGAAGCTCTGCGAGTACTGCCGCAACCCCATGCCCGACTACGAGGTGCAGTGCGCCTCCTGCGGCGGGCGCTCCGAGCGCTAGAGAATCATCCCCGCGCCGACGGTGTTGTTGGTGCTCTCATCGATCACGATGAAGGCCCCCGTCGCGCGGTTCTCCTCGTAGGGGTCGCAGAACACCGGCTGCGCGAGCTTGAACGTCACGCGCGCGATGTCGTTCACGCGCAGCTCCGTCGCGGGCACCTCGGCCGAGGTGTTGATGTCGATGCGGTACGCGATGCTCGCCACGGCGGCCTTCGTCTCGCGCGTCGTGTGGCGCACCAGGTACTTGCGCGCGCGGTCGAGGGGCGCCTCGGCGAGCCAGCACACCATCGCCTCGATCTGCTTGCGCCCTTCGGCGCCCTCGTGCGGCTTCACGATCATGTCGCCGCGCGAGATGTCGATCTCGTCGTCGAGCACCAGCGTCACCGACTGCTCGGGCTCGGCGCGAGACAGCGACACGCCGTTGATCTGCACGTCGCGCACGCGCGTCTCGCGCCCCGAGGGGAGCACCACCACCGCGTCGCCGGGCGACACCGCGCCCGACTCGACGCGCCCCATGAACCCGCGGAAGCCCGCGCCGGCGCGGCCGTCGTCGCGGGCGGCGCCCTCTCCGCCCAGGCCCTCGTCGTGCACCCTGCACACGTACTGCACCGGGAAGCGAAAGCGCGCGCTCCGCTCGGCGTGCTCGGCCGGCGCCGCCTCGAGCACCTCGAGCAGTGTGGGACCTTCGTACCAGGGCATTGCAGTACCGCGGTCGACCACCATGTCGCCCTCGAGCGCCGACATCGGGATGAACGTGACGTCGCGCAGCCCCAGCGGCGCCGCGAAGGCCGCGTACTCGCCCGCGATGCGCTCGAACACGGCGCGGTCGAAGCCCACGAGGTCCATCTTGTTGATGGCCACGACGACGTGCGCGATGCCCATGAGCCGCGCGATGTGCGAGTGCCGCCGCGTCTGCGTGAGCATGCCCTTGCGCGCGTCGATGAGAATGATGGCGAGGCTCGCCGTCGAGGCCGCCGTCACCATGTTGCGCGTGTACTGCTCGTGGCCCGGCGCGTCGGCGATGATGTACTTGCGCGTGCCCGTGGAGAAGTAACGGTACGCCACGTCGATGGTGATGCCCTGCTCGCGCTCGGCCTGCAGGCCGTCGGTGAGCAGCGAGAGGTCGACGGCGCCGAGGCCGCGCTTCGCCGAGGTGCGCTCGATCGCGTGCAGCGTGTCGACGAGGATGGAGCGCGTGTCGAAGAGCAGCCGCCCGATGAGCGTGCTCTTGCCGTCGTCGACGCTGCCGCAGGTGGTGAAGCGCAGGAGGCCCCGGTCTTCGGCGGGCGCGTGCGAGGTCATGTCAGAAGTACCCTTCCTTCTTGCGCTGCTCCATCGAGGCCTCGGAGGTCTGGTCGTCGAGGCGCGTCGCGCCGCGCTCGGTCACCGTGGTGCCCGCGGTCTCGGCCACGATCTTGGCCACCGTGTCGGCGTCGCTCTCGACGGGCGCCGTGCAGGTGATGTCGCCCACCGTGCGAAAGCGCACCATGACCTCTTCGACCGCGTCGTCGGCGCGCGGCGGCGTGAGCGGCGTCACGGGCACCAGCGCGCCCCCGCGGCGCACCACGGCGCGCGTGTGCGCGAAATAGATCGACGGCAGCTCGAGCCCCTCGCGCGCGATGTATTGCCACACGTCGAGCTCGGTCCAGTTCGAGATGGGAAAGGCCCGGATGTTCTCGCCCTTGAAGGTGCGCGCGTTGAAGAGGTTCCACAGCTCGGGGCGCTGGTTCTT
>CAISKJ010000855.1 GCA_903885885.1 uncultured delta proteobacterium | reverse complement strand
GGGCGCGTGTTCG
The DNA here is from genome assembly GCA_903885885.1 of uncultured delta proteobacterium. Lineage (GTDB taxonomy): Bacteria > Myxococcota_A > Polyangia > Polyangiales > CAISKJ01. The sequence goes on along the minus strand of CAISKJ010000855.1, from coordinate 3,305 downwards.
CGCGCGTGGGCTTCGCGCGCGAGGGCACCACGCGGGCCTTCAACACCACCGCCGACAGCACGCGCTACGACCGCCCGCAGTACCTCACGAGCGCGTGGGTCGAGCTCCCCCGCGACCGCGAGCTGACGCTCTCGTCGCCCCTCGGCGGCCCGGTCTACCTCCGCGTCGTGGGCAGCGCCGCGCTCGCGGGCATGAGCGCCACCGTCGCGTCTCGGGGGACGGCGCGCCACGCGTCGCTCACCGACCTCAGCGCCGAGGGCACCGCCGCCTTTGTGCGCGACGTGCAGACCAACCCGCTCCCCCACGTCGACCTGCGCCTCACGGGCTTCGAAATCCACCTGCGCAAGGACAAGTTTCTCAGCACGGCCTTCGGCGGCACCAACATCGCCGACCGCGCCGCGGGCGGAGCCTACACCGTGCGCTACGACGGCGACGTGACGCGCATGGTCGACGACGTGCAGCGCAACTTCGTGGCGCGGGTCTACGGCCTCGCGGGCTTCGCGGCGCCGGGGAGCACGCTCACCGACACCCTCTCGGCCGACGTGCGCGGCCTCTGCGCCGACCGCGGGTGGGACTGCACCGACGCCACCGTGCACCGTCGGGCGACCATTCAGCACGCCAACTACGACGAGTACGCCAACTGCGGCAGCGGGTGCTCGGGCAACCCCTTCGACGCCGACTGGTCGATGATCCCGCTCGGGTGGGGCGAGTCCCACGAGCTCGGTCACAACCTGCAGGTCAACGCCCTCAACGTGCACTGGATGGCGCCCGCCGACCGCAACAACTGGTCGCGCTGGCAGAACCGCGCGGGCGAAAACTCCAACAACGTATTTCCCTATCACACCCTGTGGCGCTTCCTTCGCCGCGAGCGCAACGAGACCGCCGAGGTGCGCGACGGCCACATGAACCTCAAGAGCCTCTTCGCGGCCTCCCAATCGGTGCGCGCGAACCTCACGGCCACGGTGGGCGGCGCCACGCGCAGGGTCGTGTACGACGAGCGCTGCAACCTCCTCCACGACGCGCCCACCACCGACACCGACCCGCTCCCCGACGCCATCTGGGGCGACGGGGCCTACGCCGCCGACAACGGCCTGCGCATGGCCTTCTACCTCGGGCTCCCGATGCGCCTCCACGGTCGCATGTTGCGCGGCCGCAGGCTCACCAACGGCTTCGACATCTTTCCCGTGCTGTACGCGCAGACGCGCCTCCTCGCGCGCGCCGCCCGCGACGCCGCGAGCTGGAACGCCGCGCGCGCCTCGCTGGGCTTCGACCTCTTCCCCTACGACGGCCACGCCACCTACGGCGGGCGCCGCGTGGCGGACATTCCCGGCAACGACTTTCTCGTCGTGGCGCTCTCGTTCGTGAGCGGCCTCGACTTTCGGCCGTACTTTCGCGACCACGGGGTGCGCGTGAGCGACCTCGCCCTCGCGCAGGTGCAGGCCCACGTCGACGCGGGCCGCGTGGCGGGCACCGTCGGCGGCACCGCGGTCGTGCTCGACACCGACATCGCCCCGTCGGACCTCTCGACGGTGGCCACCGTGGCCCTCGACGGCGCCGCCACGTGGCCCCGCGACGGGTTTCACCCCTCGCGTTGCGTGCGCTGACACACACGCGAAGCCCCTCGACCGCGCCGCCGCGGTAGAGTCCCGCTCCCCCTATGGACGACGCACTGCTCGAACGCGCCCGCGCCGGCGACGCCACCGCGATGGAGACCCTTCTCACCGAGGTGACCCCCTCCGTCGAGCGCTTCGTACGGCGCATGTGCCCGGGCTCCGACGCCGACGACGTGCTGCAAGAGACCCTCCTCTCGCTCACCACGCACCTGCCGAGCTTCGAGGGCCGCTCGGCCCTCACGAGCTGGGTGTTCACCCTCACGCGCACGGCCTGTTCGCGCCAACGCCGCGGGCTCAAGAACCGCCCCCACGAGACCGACGACACGGTGGCCCTCATGCCCGACCTGTCGCCCGACCCCGAGCAGCGCGCCACCGACGAGGAACTCTCGCAGTCGCTCTCGCGCGCCCTGGCCTCGCTCGCGCCCGAGCACCGCGAGGTGATCCTCCTGCGCGACGTCGAGGGGCTCACGGCGCCCGAGGCGGCCGCGTCGCTCGACGTCTCCGTCGACGCGCTCAAGAGCCGCTTGCACCGCGCCCGCGCGGCCCTGCGTGAGGCGTTGCGCCCGGTGTTCGAGAGCGCCGCGCCGCCGCCCTCGTCGCGCTGCCCCGACGTGATGGCCCTGTGGTCGAAGCGCCTCGAGGGCGACCTCTCGCCCGCCGACTGCGCCGCGATGGAGAAGCACCTCGAGGGCTGCTCCTCGTGCGGCGCCGCCTGCGTGGCGCTCAAGCGCGCGCTGTGGGTGTGTCAGCGCTCGCGCACGCCCGAGGTCACCTCCGAGGCGCGCGCGCTGGTGAAGCGCGCCGTCGAGGCCTGGAGCGCGGCCTCGACGAAGGGCACCTGAGACAACTCAGACGTCGAGCCAGCCGCCGCCGATGGGCGTCGCGCGGCCGAGCACGCGGGTGGCCTCGTCGCGGTCGCCGAGGCCGTCGATCACCACGTGAACGCGGGCGCTGCCCTGCTCGAAGGTGAGCCCCTGGTCGGGCCCTGCGGGGCGCACGCCGAAGCGCACGAGGTACGCCGCGAGCGAGGCGCACGCGAGGCCGGTGCCCGCGTCGTCGCCCGCGCGCACGAGGCAGCGCACCGCGACGGGGCCCTCGGTGGAGGGCACGAAGGCCACCGCGCCGAAGGGTTTGGCCTTCTCGATCACGCGCTGCCACAGGGCGGGCTGCAGCGTGGCGCGGGCCAGCGCGTCGCGCGTGGCGACGGGCACCATCACCGTGAGCCAGCCGCACGAGGCCGACTGCACGGGCAATCCCTCGGAGAGATCGCTCGGGTCGAGCGCGAGGGCCGACGCGGCGAGGGTGCGGTCTTCGACGGGGCGGCCGTTGATGACGGGCCGCGCGACGGGCAGCGCCCACCCGGGTGCGCCGTCGGGCAGCGCGGCGGGGGTGACCACCGTGCGAATCACGCCCTGCTCCAGAGCGACGGGGCGGTCGAGGCCCAGCGCCGCCGCGGCCGCGAAGGCGCCCTTGGCCGAGAGGGGGAGCTCGCGCCACGGGGTGAGCACGCGCACGCGGCGCTCGCAGTCGTCGCGGCGCGGCGGGAGCACAAACACCGTGGCGCTCGCGCCCAGCGAGGCGGCGATGCGCTGGGCCGCGGGGCCCGGATCGTCGGCGGCTTGAATAACGGCTACCGTGGCGCCCTCGAGCGGGCCCTGACCGAACACGTCGACGAGGGAGAAATCGTAGCGG
>CAISKJ010000854.1 GCA_903885885.1 uncultured delta proteobacterium | reverse complement strand
TGGTGTTCGGCACGCTGCACACGAACAGCGCGTGGCAGGCCGTCACGCGCATCATCGACATGTTTCCCGCCCACCAGCAGCAGCAGGTGCGGGTGCAGCTGTCGTTCGTGCTTCAGGGGGTGATCACGCAGCTCCTCCTGCCGCGCGCGACGGGCGTCGGGCGCGTGGCCGCCGTCGAGGTGCTCCTCCCGACGCCCGCCATCCGCTCGATCATCCGCGAAGACAAGATCCATCAGGTGTATTCGCACATGCAGATGGGTCAGTCGGCGACGGGCATGCAGACCATGAATCAGGCCCTCGCGGCCCTCGTGCTGCGCCGCCAGATCACGGCCGAAGAGGCCCTCGGCCGCTCCTCCGACGTCGTCGAGCTGCAGACGCTGCTCGACAACGCCCCCCCGCGCCCCGCCACCGCCTCGCGCAACGTCTGACGCACCTCCGCATCGCCGTTCGAGCCCTGCGCCCCCGCGCGCGCGCCGCGGCGGGTGCGGGGTGAGTGTGCGATGCGCGTACCGTGTCGCGCGAACTTGCTCGCGGATCGTTACGACCTTTGACCCGCGCGCCTCAAGACCGATACGATCGGCTCGCAATGGCGCAGTTCATCTACGAGGCGAAGACGCGCACCGGCGAGGTTCGCACGGGCACCCTGGAGGCCGACGACGAGGCCGCGGCGGGCGTCAAGCTGCGCCAGCAGCAGCTCACGCCGGTGTCGGTCAAGAAGAAGGGCTTCGAGCTCAAGTTTCCCGGCAGCGGCGGCAGCGTCTCGCAAAAAGAGATCATCATCTTTACGCGGCAGTTCTCGACGATGATCGACGCCGGCCTGCCCCTCGTGCAGTGCCTCGAGATCCTCTCGTCGCAGGCCGAGAGCCCCGCGTTTCAGCGCGTGCTCAAGCAGGTGAAGAGCGACGTCGAGGGCGGCAACACCTTCAGCGACTCGCTCGAGAAGCACCCGCAGGTGTTCGACGTGCTGTACTGCAACCTCGTCCGCGCGGGCGAGATCGGCGGCATCCTCGACTCGATTCTCACGCGCATCGCGACCTACATCGAGAAGAACGCGAAGCTCAAGCGCCAGGTCAAGAGCGCGCTCACGTACCCCATCGGCGTCATGTGCATCGCCGTGGCCGTCATCGGCATCATGATGGTGTTCGTGATCCCGACCTTCGAGAACATGTTCAAGGAGTTCGGCGGTCAGCTCCCGAGCCTCACGCAGGCGGTCATCGACGCGTCGCACTTCGTCGTCGGCAACCTCGTCTACATCGTGGGCGGCATCGTCGGCGGCTTCTACGCCTTCAACAAGTGGTCGAAGACGCAGCAGGGCATCATCGCCATCGACAAGTTTGTGCTCAACGCGCCGGCCCTCGGGCCCACCATGCGCAAGATCGCCGTGGCGCGCTTCACCCGCACGCTCGGCACGCTGCTCTCGTCGGGCGTGCCCATTCTCGACGCCATGGAGATCGTCGCGAAGAGCGCCGGCAACTACGTGGTCGAGCAGGCCGTGCTCGCCGCGCGCGCGAAGATCTCCGAGGGCAAGAACATGGCGGAGCCCCTCGCCGAGACGAAGGTGTTCCCCTCGATGGTGGTGCAGATGATCGCCGTGGGCGAGCAGACCGGCGCCCTCGACACCATGCTCAACAAGATCGCCGACTTCTACGAAGACGAGGTCGACGTGGCGGTGGCCGCCCTCACCTCGCTCATCGAGCCCATCATGATGGTGTTCATCGGCGGCTCCGTCGGCACCATGATCATCGCGATGTACCTCCCGATCTTTACGATGGCAGGCAACGTCAAGGCCGAGTGATCCCTCGCTGGCTGCTCCGCCCGATGGCCCCCTCGATCGACCCCGTCGCCCTCGTCGGCGGCACCGACTCCCAACAACGCATGCGCTTCCTGTGGCTCACCGCCGCGCGGGTGCTCGTGTGCACCGTGATCTTCGGCGGCACGGTGGCGGTGTACCTCGCCGAGGGCCACTCGCTCGACGGCCCCACGCCGCGGCTCCTGCTCGGCGTCATCGTGGCCATCTACGTGGCTTCGCTGGGCTACGTGCTGCAGATCCGCGGCGCGCCCGCGAAGCGCCTCGAGCGCCTCACGTCGGTGAGCATCGCGCTCGACCTGCTCGCGTGGACGCTCCTCGCGTACGCCACGGGCGGGGCCTCGTCGCCGCTCAGCACCTTCTTCGGCCTCAGCACCCTCACCGCGGCCCTCGTGCTCGGCAACAACGGCACCCTGTGGACGGCGGTGTCGAGCCTCGGGCTCTACAGCCTCCTCGCGCTGCTCATGGCCACGGGGCTCCTCGACCCGCCGGCCGATCAGCGCATGGTGTTTTCGAACCCCATCGAGACCACCTACCAGATGGTGGTGACCGTCACCGCGGTGGTGCTCATCGCCGCCATCGGCGGCACCCTCGCCGACCGCCTCGTGCTCACGGGCGACGCCCTCGTGCGCTCCGAGGTGTCGCGCGCCTCGCTCGCGCGGCTCTACGAAGACGTGCT
>CAISKJ010000853.1 GCA_903885885.1 uncultured delta proteobacterium | reverse complement strand
CCCTGCCGCCCCCGCCGCCCGCCGTCGCCGAGGTCGCCAGCGCACCGGCCGCGCCGGCGCTCACCGGGCGCGCGCGACGCCCGGCCCTCATGCGCGAGCGCCTCCGCATGCTCGACCGCGTGCTCCTCCCGCTGCCCGAGCGTAGCCGCGACGCGCGCCTCACGAGCGGGCTCATCAACCTGGCGGTGGGCGCGGGCCTCGTGGGCCTCGGCTTCGCTCCCATCTGGGGCGAAGGGAGCACGCCGTCGGCTCCGCAGGCGCTCATCTGGTGTCAGGGCGGGTACAACGTCGCGTCGGGCGCCGTCGAACTGTTGTGGGCCCCCGCACGCGAGCGCCTCGCGCGCGACTACGCGGCGATGCCCATCGAAGACGCGCGGCAGCGCAGAGCCCGCGTGCGCTTCGGAGAGCAGAGCCTCGAAGACATCGCCGCCGACGGGCGGCGCCGGCGCATCCTCTCGGCCGTGAGCACGGTGGCCTACGGCCTCGGCACGCTCGGCATCTTCTACCGCGCGCAGCTGTTCGACGGCGAACCGCTGCCCGAGCCTGTGGGGCTCAACTACCTCGTCATCGGCTCCATCGGCATTCAGTCGATCGTGAGCGTGATCGGCGCGCTGAGCACATCGCAAGACGAGCGCCTCCGCGACGCCTATCAGCGCGAGCTGCAGACGCTGCGAGACAACGAGAACGTGCCGGAGTGATCGCCCTCAGTGGGCGGCGGGTCGGGCGGGGCGCGCAGGGCGGCCACCGCGCCCCGGACGCACCGGCGCCACAGGGGCCGGCGGGTGAATCGCGCACGGCGGAATGAGCGTAACGGTGAGCCCCTCGTCGGTGCTCATGCCCTCGCCGTCGATGGCGGCGTAAGCGTCGAAGCGCAGGCAGGCGTGCGGCGTCACCGCGGGCTCATCGGAGGTGAGGCTGCGCGCGTGCGCCTCGGTGGCGTCTTGCGGGGCCGTCAAGCGCGGCGTCGTGATGCCCTCGCAGCCGACCACGGCGCTCCAGCGCGTGCCCAGGGGCTGCGACGGGATCACGCACGCGTTCGGGTCGACGGGCGTCGGCTCGGCGCTCTCGTCGTCTTCGACGCCCTGCATCACAGCCTCGGGCGGCGGCCCGTAGAGCTCGGCGGGCGTGTCGTGCGCCTCGGGAAACGAGGCCGCGGTGGCGGCGCGGAGCTGGTCCATCGTCCAACGCACGGCGGTCTCACGGGCCTCGGCGCTCTCGGCGTCGGCGATCTGCTGGTTCTCGAGCTCCCACCATGCCGTGAGGCCGCGGTTGTGCACCAGGAGCATCGTCTGGTTTACGAGGCGATCGGTGCCAACGCGCACCATGTCGAGCGTAAAGCCGATGCGCCGCGGCACCGCCGAGCGGCCGGGCACGGGGATGTAGAAATCGAGGCTGTAGTTCTTGCGGCAGTGGGCCGCGCGGCACTGCGGCGGGTCGTTCTCGAAAGCCGCCCCGAAGTCGGGGTTGCCCTGAACGATCGGGCCCATGCCCTGACCCCAGCCGTTGAGCCCGCCGAAGAGGCGCACCCAGCGGTTGAACTGCGTGCGCATCCACAGGCGCTGCCGCGCCGAGGCCTCGCGCAGCTCGGTCTCGCGGCGCACGCGCTCGGCCTCGGCGACCACGCGGCGCTCGGCCTCCTGCTGGGCGCGGGCCTGCTCGAACACGCGGAGGCGCTCGCGGGCCTCGTCGTGGTGCGTGCCCACGGGAAACGCGCGCAGGTACTCGTTGAGGCCGTCGACGCTGCTGCGGTGATCGGCCCAGAAGTCTTCTTCTTGCGCGAGGACCACGCCGCGCACCTCGCCCGCGAAGCGCCCGTCGGGGTGCTGCGTGAGGTACCGGCCGCCCGCGGCGAGGCGCTCGGGGCCCGCGGCCTCGTAGCGGTACGCGCGGTACGCGGAGTAGTCGCTCGGCGACGACCACACGCCGCAGCCGAGGGTGGTGGCGGCGAGCGCAGACACCGAGAGAAAGAGTCGCTTCGTGGGGGTGCGCATGGGGTGAATCTCTCTCACGGCACGCAGACCGCGAGGCACTCGCCCGGCGGCTGGCGGATCACGTCGGCGATGGCGTCGCAGCTGAGCGCGTTGATCGCGTGGCCGCACACCTGAACGTCTTGCTCCGACGCGCCGGCGTAGCGCGCCCCGTAGTTGCCGCAGCTGTGCGGGCACTGGTTGCTGCCGAAGATCGACGGGCGGAGCTGGCCGCGGAGGCACTGCTGGTAGGCCTGCTGGCTGTCGTTGAGGCAGTCGGCGCCGGCGCCCTGGAGCGACAGGCAGAGCACGCCGCACGTGCGCAGACGCAGGCACATGTTCGCGCAGAAGCCCTGTTCGAAGTAGTCGTACTGCTGCTCGTCAGGGTTGCCGGGGAGCGAGGTGTTGGCCAGCGTGCCGCCGCAGCCGCCCACGTCGCCGGGCGTCGGGCCCGCGAGGAAGAGCGTCGACAGCACGACGAGCCAGAGGGCGGAGCCGCGGCGCGCGCGGCGGGGCGTCGCTTCGTTCGAAGGCACGGTCACGGGAGCACCTCGTAATCGACCATGATGCCGACGCCGCCACCGAAGATCGGAAACACGATGCCGCTGTCGCCGAAGTACAGGTCGAAGATGGCCTCGGCCGTGATCGCGACGCCCGAGGTGACATAGAACGCCGCACCCGCGCCGACCTCGAGGCCCACGGCCACCGTCGGGCAGTAGCCCGCGCTCGGCACCGGGAGCGTCTGGCGGTTGAGCGGGTGGCCGAAGCCGGGGAAGCCCTGGTCGGCGCGCACGCGGTCGGCCGCGCAGGCGCCCCGCGTGATGAGAATGGGGATGTCGGCGCGGGCGGTGACCGCGAGCCGCTCTGTAAAGCGCCGCAGAACGTGCCAGCCCGGCTGAACGGAGAACTGCGCGCCCGAGGCGTCGAAGCCCGCCTGGAAGCCCAGCGACGGCCCCATCTGAAAGCGCCGGATGTTGAGAAACTGGTAGGTCGCCTCGACGAAGGGCGATACGGGCGCGAGCACCCCCGCCGCGTAGGGGTCGTTGAGGCGCGCGCCGAGCGTCGCCTCGGCCCGCACCAGCAGGTGCCGCTCGTTG
>CAISKJ010000852.1 GCA_903885885.1 uncultured delta proteobacterium | reverse complement strand
GTGAGGCAGTGCACCGACGCGCGGGGCACGCACTGCACGCCGGGCGAGCGCGGGGCGCCGCAGGCCGCGACGAGGAGCGCGCACGCCAGCGCGAGGATCCATCGAGGCAGGGGGAGGCTCATGGCCGCACGAGGCGTTCGGCGGGGATGATGTCGACGGGGTAATCGCCGGTGAAGCACGCCTCGCAGAAGCCTTCGCCCGTGGGGTATCCGACGCCCTCGCGGAGCCCTTCGAGGGGCAGGTAGGCGAGCGAGTCGGAGGTGATGTAGCGCGCGATCTCTTCGACGGAGTGGCTCGCGGCGATGAGCTCGCGGCGGTTGGGCGTGTCGATGCCGTAGAAGCACGGCCAGCGCGTGGGCGGCGACGAGATGCGCAGGTGGACCTCGCGGGCGCCCGCGTCGCGCACCATCTTGACGATCTTGCGCGAGGTGGTGCCGCGCACGATCGAGTCGTCGACGACGACCACGCGGCGGCCCTGTAGCACCTCGCGCACGGGGTTGAGCTTGAGCCGCACGCCGAAATGGCGGATCGACTGCGAGGGCTCGATGAACGTGCGGCCCACGTAGTGCGAGCGGATCATGCCCATTTCGAAGGGGATGCCCGCGGCCTCGGCGTAGCCGATGGCGGCCGGGACGCCCGAGTCGGGGACGGGGATCACCACGTCGGCCTCGACGGGCCGCACCTTCGAGAGCACGGCGCCGAGGCGCTTGCGCGTGGCGTACACGCTGCGACCGCCGAGCACGCTGTCGGGGCGCGCGAAGTAGACGTGTTCGAAGACGCAGAACCGCGTCGCCACGGGCTCGAAGGGGCGCAGCGAGCGCAGGCCTGCGCGGTCGATGACGAGCACCTCGCCGGGCTCGACGTCGCGCACGAACTCGGCGGCGATGAGGTCGAAGGCCGTGGGCTCGCTCGCGATCACGTGGGCGCGGTTGAGCATGCCCAGCGAGAGGGGCCTGAAGCCGTGCGGGTCGCGCGCTGCGATGAGCGTGTCGCCCACGAGGAACACCACGGAGAAGGCGCCCTTCACGGCGCGCAGGGCGTGGATCACGCGCTCGACGGGGGACCCGGCGGGGGCCCGCGCCACCAGGTGGAGAAACACCTCGGTGTCGGTCGTGGTCTGGAAGATCGCGCCCGCCGCGTCGAGAGCGCGCTTGAGCTCGTCGGCGTTGGTGAGGTTTCCGTTGTGGGCGCAGGAGAGCGGCGCCCCGCCGTGCTCGACGCCGAAGGGCTGCGCGTTGCGCACGTGCGACGCCCCGGCGGTGGAGTAGCGCACGTGCCCGATGGCGATGCGGCCGGGCAAACCCGCGAGCACCGTCGGGTTGAAGACGTCTTGCACGAGCCCCATCGCGCGGTGCAGGTGCAGCTTGCCGGCCTCGTCGACGGTTGCGATGCCCGCCGACTCCTGGCCGCGGTGCTGCAGCGCGTGGAGGCCGAGGTACGTGAGGTTGGCGGCCTCGGTGTCGCTGTATCCGTACACGGCGACCACGCCGCACTCGTCGTGGAAGCGATCATCGTCGAGCCACGAGGCGGTGTCGGGGAGGTCGGTCATGGCAGGGCGAACGCGTAGCACGCGCGCGGTG
>CAISKJ010000851.1 GCA_903885885.1 uncultured delta proteobacterium | reverse complement strand
GCCCGCAAGGCAAGGCACAGGCTTTTCTGAGAGATGGCAAAGCGCCGGGGCTGCGCGTGAGGGTGACAGCCACCGGGGCCAAGTCGTTCGTGTTCGAGGCCAAGCTGAACCGCCAAACCGTGCGCCGGACCATCGGTGACGTGCGAAGCTGGAGCATTGAGCAAGCCCGCACCGAGGCCCGCCGCTTGGCTGTCATCCTGGACAACGGGCAAGACCCAAGGGAAATCGAGCGCCAGCGCCAGCAAGAGCGCACCCAAGCCAAGAGCGCCGCCATTGCCCAAGCCCTTACCGTAGGCGAGGTCTGGACCGACTACATCGAGGTGGCGCCGCCGCCCACCACGGCCACGCTCGCCCCGCCGCCGCCCGTCGCGTCGGCCACGGCCACGACGCCAGGCGTGGGCGGTCGCCCGCCGCCCATTCCGCAGGCCGCGCGCGCCTCGGTGGTGCCCGACGGGCGCACGCCGTCGTCGCCGTCGGTGCCCGACCTCTCGTCGGCCGCGCCCCCGATGGCGCCGACCCCGGCCGCGAGCGAAAAGCCCGACATCACCAACAGCCCGAAGTGGAAGGAGGCGACGCAGCACCGGGCCAAGATGGAGAACCGAAACTACTTCGAGATGTTCGACCTCTCGGAGACGGCCACCATCGACGATGTGAAGTCGGCGTTCCCCAAGACGGTGGCCGCGTGGCACCCCGACCGGTCGCCCATCCCCGAGCTCCACGGGCTCTACGAAGAGATCTTCGCGCTCTACAACACGGCCTACGCGACGCTCACCAACAAAGAGTCGCGCGCCCAGTACGAAGAGAGCCTGCACGGCGGCGGCGGCACCCCCGCGGCGCAGAAGAAGGTCGCGGCCGTGCTCGACACGGTGCAAGACGTCCACCGCGCCGAGGTGGCCCTGCGCCGCCGCGACTACGTCGAGGCCGAGAAGCTCCTGCGGCGCGTGCTCGCCGCGAGCGACGACGACGTCACCTCGATGCTCCTGCTCGCGCAGACGCTCCTCGAGATCGACCCCACGCGCGCCGCCGACGAGGTGATCAACCTCATGGCGAAGGTGATGCAATCGACCGAGGGCAACGACCGCGCGCGGCTCTACCTCGGGCTCGCGCTCAAGGCCAAGAGCGACCTCGCCCGCGCCCGCGCGTGCTTCAAGCAGGCCCTCGAGATGAACCCCAACAACATCGAGGCCTCGCGCGAGCTGCGGCTCATCGAGATGCGCATTCAGCAGCGCCGCGACGAGAAGGCCTCGCAGAACTCCATCGGCGGCCTCTTCAACAAGTTTCTGAAGAAGTGACGCTCAGCGGGGCGCGGGCACGGGCACGCGCTCGCCGCGCACCTCGCTGGCGATGGGCCAGTCGGCGAAGCGCTCGCGCGTGACGGGGGCGCACCCGTTGGCGCGCATGGCCCCGAGCACGTCGCTGTTGCCCGCCACGGCGAGGGTGAGCGACACGCCGCCCGGGTGCGCGAGCACGGCCTCCATGACGGCCACCTCGCGGCCGAGCCACACGATGCGCCGCGTGGGCGCGGTGTCGCCGTTGCGCGGGCAGTCGAAGAAGAAGCTCGGCTCGCCGTAGCGGGTGCGGAGCGCGCGGTAGTGCTCGACGAGCAGCGCGGGGTCGCGCAGGCGCGAGAGAAACTGCACCTGCGCCACGCGGTCGATGCGGGCCGAGATGAGGTAGGCCACCACGGCGCCGTTCGCGAGGGCCTCTTGATAGACCACCTGGCCGGGCATGGCCCCGCGGCCCTGCTGCGCCTGCGGGCGAAGCCGCGCGAGCTCGATGCGCGAGAGGCCCAGGTGCACCCCGCGCACGTCGTCGGGCATGCGCGAGGCCGACTCGACCTGCAGCGTGCGGAGCCGCTCGGCGGCCTGCTCACGCGGGAGCGACTGCGCGCGCTCGGCCGGCGTCGCGGGGCGCAGCGCGCCCGACGGAGCGCTCGGCGCGCGCGCGGCGAGGAGGTACACCGCGAGGCCTACGGCGCCGAGCGACGCGGCGACGATGAGGAGCTGCTTCCACACTGTGGCCGCGAAGGTATCACCCGAGCAGGAGGCGAAAGACAGTGAACAGCACCGCGGCCAGCGTGGCCGACGCCGGGAGGGTGAGCACCCACGCGAGGGCGATGTTGCGCACCGTGGCGGATTGCACGCCGCTGCCGTTGGCCACCATGGTGCCCGCCACGCCCGACGAGAGCACGTGCGTGGTGCTCACGGGCAGGCCCACCGCGCTCGCGAAGCCGATGGCGCCCGCGGCCACGATCTCGGCCGAGGCGCCCTGGGCGTACGTGAGGTGCGCCTTGCCGATCTTCTCGCCCACGGTGACCACCACGCGCTTCCAGCCGAACATGGTGCCCACGCCGAGGGCCAGCGCGATGGCGAGGAGCACCCACGTGGGCGCGTAGTCGGTGAGGTTTCGCAGGGCCTTGCGCTGCGCCTCGAGGTCGCGCGCCTCGGCCGCGGTGAGCCCGAGGGCCCCGGCCTTCACGAGCTTCTCGAGCGCCTTGTCGGCGAGCAGCACGCTCTGGCGCACGGCGAAGCGCTCGGCGCGGGGCACGTCGCGCGCGGCGTCGCGGTGGCCGAGGTGGGCGCGCACTTCGGCGAGCTGGGCGCGCGCGCGGGCGGCCTCGGGCTGCCCCGCGGCGTCGGCGTGGAGGGTGAGCACGCGCTCGATGGCGGTGGCGGCGCGGAGGGTGCGGTCGACGCGGTCGTGGCCCGCGGTGAGGTCG
>CAISKJ010000850.1 GCA_903885885.1 uncultured delta proteobacterium | reverse complement strand
GGGAAGCGTGGTGGTGCGATCCCAGCTCGCGAGCAGCTGTGCCCATTGCGCCGCGCTGCGGCGGCGCCTCGTCGGTGTACGGCTCATGCCGACGCGCGTAGCCCGTGCCGATCAACAGATCACGACGGGGTTGGCCGAACGGGTACGCGTACGCGCGGATCGACAGCGCCGCGAGGGCATCGCGGCCGTCGTTGGCCACGTCGCTCTCGATGCCAAAGCGCTGGAGCATGCGGGCGATCACCTTCTGGTTGACCACGTTGTCTTCGACGACCAGCACGCGCACACCGTCGAAGCGCACGGTGTCGTAGCGCGGGGCTGCGGGCGGCCGCGAGATGCGTACGGCGTCGCCCCCGTTGCTCGCGAGCATGCCCGCGAGGCGCGCGCAGAGCTGCCCCGCCCGCAGAGGCTTCGCGAGGTGCGTCGCGCTCGGGGCGCGACCGCCGGCGCGCACGGACCCGAGCGTCACGAGCACGGGCGCCCCGGCGGGCCCGTTGGCGGCTTCGACGACCTCGGCGCCGTCGCGCTCGGCGATGGCAGCGTCGAGGAGCACCGCGTCGTAGCGCGCGTCGGGCGATGCGCGCAGTCGCGCTACGGCGTCGCGCGAGGAGGCGTCATGGTCGACAACGGCGCCGCAGTGTCCGGCGAGCTCGGCGAGAAGGGCGCGCGTCGCGGCGCTGCGGTCGACCACGAGGAGTCGACGGCCGACGAGCGAGGCCGCGGACGGCCCCACGGGGGCGTCGTCGAGCGGCGGCTTCAGGCGCACGGTGAACCGAAAGATGCTGCCGCGCCCGACGTCGCTCTCGACGTCGATGGCGCCGCCCATGAGGGTCGTGAGGCGGCGGCAGATCGCGAGCCCGAGACCGGTGCCTCCGTAGCGCCGCGTGGTGGAGCTGTCGGCTTGCGAGAAGGGCTGAAAGAGACCCGCCTGGGCCGCCGGCGCGATGCCCACACCCGAGTCGCGCACCTCGACGCGCAGGAGGCGCTCGTGGTCGGGCAACGTCGCGAGGGAGGCCCGCACGACCACCTCGCCGTCGTGGGTGAACTTCAAGGCGTTGCCGACGAGGTTCACCAGCACCTGGCGGAGTCGCGACGGGTCGCCGCGGAGGCGAGCGGGCGTGTCCGGCGCGGCCCACACGATGAGCTCGACGCCCTTGCGCGAGGCGAGCTCGCCGAAGATCGCCGCGACGTCGTCGAGGGTCGAGAGGAGGTCGAAATCGATCTCTTCGAGTGAAACTCGCCCTTCGCGCGGTTGGCGGCCTCGGCGTCGGCGCGGGCGCGGCGGAGGTCTTCCTCGGCCGTTCGCTGGGCCGTCACGTCGCGGAACAGCAGCACGGCGCCCACGCGACGGTGCCCCGCTGCACCACGGGATTGAGCACCACGCGGACGGGCACAACGCGCCCATCGACGGCGTGCAGCAGCCCGCCCTCGTCGCGCAGGGCCTCGGCGCGGGCCAGCCGCGCGAGGAGGTTGCCGTGCTCGATCGCGCCACCGCGGCCCTGGCCATCGTGCAGTTCGAAGCGCTCGAGGAGGCGCTTGCCGACGAGGTCCGACGCCTCGGCGCCGACGAGGCGCTCGCCCACCACGTTGAGCAGCACGAGGCGCCCGTCGGCGTCGAGCGCGCCGAGGCCGTCGCCGAGCGCGCTGATCACCGCGCGCAGGCGCTCCTGCTCGACCTGCTGGCGCGCCGACGCCCCGCGCAGCTCGTCGTTGAGGGCGAGCATCTCGCTCGACATGCGCTCGAGCGAGCGAGCCAGGGTGTACCGGTCGCGATCAAAATCGCCGTACGTGTGTCGCACCCGCTCGAGGAGCGCGCGCCACTGCGCGGCGTCGGGGAGCGTGACGGCGTCGAGCCCAAGCCGTCGGAGCTGGCGATCGAGGATGGTCTCCATGAAGTCAGCGACGCACCTTGCGCGTTGCGCGATCGGTACACTGCGCGAGGGCGCCGTGTACAGTCCCGACGAATCACAAGATGCCGCTGCGCAACGCCTGTGTTCTTGTGCAACGACCTCGCATGCGTTGTTGGTGGGAGCCTGCGCCGAGAGAGATCTACCGTGGGAGGTCTGCGCGCCCTCAGCGGCAGCAGCCGCCGTTGGTGCTGGTGACCGTGTAGCTCCAGCTGGCCGACGCGCTGCCGAAGCTCGACGCACAGATGCGCGCCACGCCGGTCGCCGTCGCGGTGCACGTGCACGACGACCCGAGACTGCACGAGTCGTCGTTGGAGCAGCTGCACGCCCCCGACACGACGAGGTACGGGTCGCCCGTGTAGCTCGCGCAGGTCGAGATTGTGTAGGTGCGCCCGGCCACCACGTTGAACGAGTACGTGCGAAGGCAGGTGAAGCCGCTGTCGCCGAAGGTGCCGCTGCCGCTGAAGCCCGTGTCGCAGGTCGTGGCCGCGCACGAGCACGCGCCGCCCGCGCACGTCGCCGACGCCGCGCAGGCGTTGCCACACGCGCCGCAGTGGGCGCGGTCGGTGGCGAGGCTCACGCACGCGCCGCCGCAGAGCGCCTGCCCCGCGGGGCACACGCACGCGCCGCCCGCGCAGCTCATCGCCGCCGCGCAGGCGTTGCCACAGCTGCCGCAGTGGGCGCGGTCGGTGGCGAGGCTCACGCACGCCCCGCCGCAGGGAGCCTGCCCCGCCGGGCAGCCACACACGCCGGCGGTGCAGACCTGCCCCGCCGGGCACGCCGCGCCGCACGCGCCACAATGGGCCCCGTCCGTCTGGGGGTCGACGCAGGTCATCGCGCCACCGACGACGCAGATCGCACGCCCCGGCGCGCAGGGGATCGCACAGGCGCCCGCGGTACAGACCTGCCCCGCCGAGCACGCCATGCCGCACGCGCCGCAGTGGGCGGGGTCGGCCTGCAGATCGACGCACACGCCGGGCGCGGGGCCGCAGCGCGCCGCGCCGGTGCCGCACGTGGTGAGGCATGCCCCGTCGGAGCACGCGGTGCCCGCGGCGCACGCGACGTCGCACGCCCCGCAGTGGGCGTCGTCGTGCGAAGTGTCGACGCACACGCCCGCGCACACGACCTGCGGGGCGCGGCACATCGGGCCCGCATCGAGGGGAGGCGCATCGAGGGGCGCCGCGTCGGGGTCGAGGCCCGCGTCGGCCTCCACATCGACCGGTGCGGCGTCGGTCTCGCCGTCGACGGGCTTCGCGTCGGGGTCGGCGTCGACGGGCTTCGCGTCGACATCCTGAACGTCGTCGTCGGGGAGCACGCCGTCGGGCACCGCGAGCCCCTGCGCGCAGCCCCCGAGCACGACGGACACCACGACGCCCAACCCGCGGTACACCCTCCGAGATCGACGCTGCATGCGCGCTCCTCGCGCGTTAGTGTGCATCACATCGCGCACCGCGGGTGAGTTCTCGTCATGGTTCCCCCGCGCGCGACAGGTCGCGTGCCCCGTGCGGCAGGTGTGTCGGGGGAGCGGCGAAAATGCCCCCCTGCGCAGCGTCCACGCGCGGGCGCGATGCGCCGACAGGATCGCTATTTTCTTCGGCGAGACGCCGAAATGCCCCGACTCGACGCCCCGCTCTCCGTTACCCTCGTCTGCGCGGAATCACTCTTGCTGCTGCCCGTCGCCGTCACTCCCAACCCTTTTGCGCTGGTGCCTGCATGACCCCCCTGAGGAAGCCTCCCACCCTGCTCGCCGCCCTCGCGGCCTTCGCCTTCGGCTGTTCAACCGCTGACCTCGCGACCCCGACCGCGATGGGCGACAGACCCAACGGCGCCGCGTGCGCGCGCGCCGAACAGTGCGTGAGCGCGGTCTGCGTCGGCGGCGTCTGCCAGTCGTCCGCGGGCGCCGCGGGCCGCGGCAATGGGTCTTCGTGCGCAACGCCGACCGAGTGTGGCAGCGGCCATTGCATCGCCGGCGTGTGCCAGCCCACGCCCAACGGCGCGGGTCGAGGCAACGGGCTGCCGTGCGCCAACGCGTCGGAGTGCGCCAGCGGCGCGTGCGCCAGCGGCGCGTGCCAGTCGACGCCCGACGGACGCGGACGCCCCAACGGCGAGGCTTGCACCGCGAGTGCCGATTGTGGGAGCGGCGTATGCGGCGGCGGCGCGTGCCAGGGCACGGCGACGGCCACCCGCAGCGCCAACGGCGCCGCGTGCACCATGGCGGTCGACTGCGCGAGCGCGTACTGCGCGCTGGGCGTCTGCGCCGCCGCGCCGCCGTCGATGAACCGACCGAACGGGGCGTCGTGCGCGGAGCCTTCCCAGTGCGCTTCGAACCGCTGCTTCGAGGGCATGTGCGCCGAGGCCGTCGACCTCGACGCCGCGACCTCCGCCGACGCCGCCACCGACGCGCGCAACGACCGCCCGGAGACCTCGGCCGACGCGGGCGCCGATGTCACCGCCGACAGCCCCGCCGCGGTCGATCCCACCCTTCCGCCGCGCGTCGAGACGGTGGTCAACGGTGAGATCTGCGACAACGGCCTCGACGACGATCGCGACGGCGTGGTCAACGAAGACTGCCCGTGCAACCCCGGCGCGCGGATGGAGTGTTACCCCGGCCGCCCCGACGAGGCGGGCGGCGCGCGCTGCGCGTGGGGCACGATGGCGTGCGTCGAGGGCGGTCGCTGGGGCGAGTGCACGGGCTTCGGCCGCCCCGAGGCCGAG
>CAISKJ010000849.1 GCA_903885885.1 uncultured delta proteobacterium | reverse complement strand
CCGTAGTGCTCGGTGACGAGCGCGAGGAGGCGCTGCCGGTCGACGTCGCCCGCGGCGATGACGGTGCAGTTGTCGGGGGTGTAGAAGCGCCGAAAAAACTGCTGCGAATAGGCGTGGTACCGGGGCATCGCCTGAATGTCGGCGAGGTACCCCATGGTGGTGTGGCCGTACGTGTGGCGGGTGAACGCGAGCTCGCTCAGCGTCTCCCACATCTGGTGCACGGGCGACGCCGCGTTCTTGTTGTACTCGCCGAACACCGCGCGGGTCTCGGTCTGAAAGTCGGGCTGGGCGTAGAAGAGGTTGCGAAACCGGTCGGCCTCGACGGGCACGAGGTCGGGCAGGCCCGCCGTGGGGACGGTCACCGTGTAGAGGGTGTAATCCTCGGTGGTGTAGGCGTTGTTGTCGGCGCCCATGCGCTGCATGCGGTGCTCGTACTCGCGCGCCGGGAGCGCCCGCGTGCCGCGGAACATCATGTGTTCGAAGAGGTGCGCGAAGCCCGAGTGGCCCGCCTCGACCTCGTCGCGCGAGCCCGTTCGCACGAGGGTGAAGTACGCCACGATGCCCGGGGCGTCGTAGGGGACGGTCACCACCGTGAGCCCGTTGGGCAGGCGGTCGACGGTCGGCGCGTGCGGGAGCACCTGCGCGGCCGCCGCGGAGGGCGCGAGCCCGCAGGCCAGCGCGAGGGCCGCGGCGCGGAGCGCGTCGCGGGGTCGAAGGCGTCTCGGTTGCAGCATTGGAGCGCGCGAGGATAGTCGCATCCGCGCGCGGTGCGGGAGCGGAGAGTGCGCCCCCGCGCTCAGGGCGTGGCGCCCTCGCAGAGGTGCGTGCGCGCGTTGCACATGCCGCTGCCGCACATCGACGGGTTGGCGACGCAGTCGGGGATGCAGAGCGTCTCGTTGATCTGCGTGTTGGTGACGCGCACGCAGATGTAACGGCCCGGCTGGTCGGCGCGGCAGCGCCCGAAGGTCTCGCCCGCGGGGAGCGAGCAGCGCATCGCGCAGGCCCCGCCGCTGCCGATGCCGTAGCCGCCGAGGCACACGCCGCCGGCGCCCTCGCAGGTGGTCCGCAGGGCGCGCGCTGCGGGCAGCGAGCCGCCGCAGCCGATGAGCGAGCAGTAGCCGCCGGGGAGGTCGGCCGTCTCGGCGCACAGGAGGCCCGTGCCGCAGGGGTTCACCGCGAGGCGGCACGCGCGGCCCACCACGGGCGCCGTGCTGCACTCGGCGGGCGGCGACGCGGCGGGGTACGGCGCCACGCGGTGCCCCTCGCACGCAGGCGGGAGCGTGGGGCAGCCCGTGGCCCCGACGGGGCAGCAGCGGTCGGCGTTGCACGCGTAGCCGTCGGGACAGCCCCCGTTGGGCTCCGTGGCAACGCCGCAGCGGATGTTGCCCGCGCGGTCGAGCTCAGGCACCGCGCAGGCCGCGAGGCACACGACCCAGACGAGCGCGCGCTTCACAGGGCACCTCCCACGGCGAGGCCGGCGCCGAAGGGAGCCACCGTGAGCGCGGGCGGCGTGTTGGTGACCACGCGCTCGCCGGGCCCTCGCAGAATGAGCCACAGGGCACCGCTGAGCGCCATCGCGCCGCCGAGGCCCGCGAAGAGGTACGCCCCGCCCACCGCGCCGCCCGCACGGTCGAGCGAGGTCTGCGCGCTCGCGCTCCAGGGCTGCGCGCCGCTGTTCACCGCGTCGAGGGTGTTGATGTCGGCGCTCGCGACGGCGCCCTCGATGGCCCCCAGAATGCCCAGCGCGCCGCCGACGCCGAGAAGCACCCACGGCACCACCGTCGATGCGGTGCTCCGTCGGTACTCCACGCGGTACCACGCGGGCTGGATCACGGTTCGCTCGCGCACCACCACCGCGGGGGCGGGCGCCGCCTCGGGCGTCGCGGGCGTCGCGGGCTGCGGCGGGTGCGCGCGCTCCTCGGCGACGCGGGCGCGCATCGCCTCGATCTGCTGGTCGAGCGCCGCGCGGTCGAAGCCCGCGGCCCCGCCGTCGCGAAAGAGGGAGAGCGCCTCGAGGGCGCCCGCCGCGTCGCCCGAGGCCTCGAGCGCGCGCCCGAGGTTGAACAGCAGCGCCGGCGCGTGCGAGATGGCGTGGGCCTCGCGGAACGCGCGCGCGGCGTCGGCGAAGCGCCCCTCGGCGAAGGCCCGGCTGCCGCTCTCGTAGTAGTTGCGCGCGGCCTCGTTGAGACCCGCCTGCGCGAGCGCAATCGACAGGGCACAGATTCCTTAGGGTTCGACATCCGCGAGTTCGAGCAGGCTAAGGATCCGGTTGAAGGCGTCGTAGAGGTCCGCGTTGTTG
>CAISKJ010000848.1 GCA_903885885.1 uncultured delta proteobacterium | reverse complement strand
GGCGAAGAGCACCAGCGCGGCGAGCGCCCGCAGCGCCCGCGCCGACGGCGCGCCGAGGCGCGGGACGCCGAAGCGCGCGGCGACGACGGCGACGCAGCCCGCCGCAACGGCCACGATGGGGGCGAAGAGCACGAAGGCCACGTCGCCGGTGCCGCAGCGCCAGTGCGAGGCGACGTAGGGGTCGGAGAGCTTGACGCTGGCGCTGAACAGCGGGAACAGCCCCTGCGCAGCGAGCGAGAGGGCCACCGCCCACGGCCCGCGCTCGCCCGCGGCGCGGCGCGCCCTGGGCAAGAGTCCGAGGGTGAACACGCACGCGAGGACGCTCGCGAGGGCGACGAAGAAGCCGTCGTCGAGGCGGCTCCCGCGCGCGGCCGACTGCGCGACGAGCGCGAGCCCGTAGCCCGCGAGCACCGCGCCCACGCCGAGCACGGGCACTAGGGTGAGCTTGTTGACGTGGAGGGCCTCGGGCGTGGCGGTGGCGTCGGTCATGGGAGGGAGGATGCTACGACATCGCGGCCCCGGCGCCCCTTTGGCGCGCGCCTGCGGTCGCTCGGGTACGTCATCGCCGGAGGGCGCGCGTAGACGGGGCCTCGGGGTGAAATGTTCGAATCGTCGGCGACGCGCCGCGAGGTGCGCGGAGCGCTTGCAAGGCGCGGGCGGGTGCGAGAATGATCCGCGCACGATGCGAACCTTCCTCTCTCGTACCCTGGTTCTCCTCTCGGGGGCGCTGCTCCTGGGCGCGGCGGTCGAAGCGCAGAACGCGCCCGACGGCGGCGCGACGCGCACCCTCTCCATCGCCACGCTGGCCCCCGCGGGCTCGAGCTGGGCGCGGGGCCTCGACGCGGCCAACCGCGAGCTGCGCCGCCGCACCAACGGCGCCATCGCGCTGCGCATCTACGCCGGCGGCGTACAGGGCGACGAGAGCGAGATGGTTCGCAAGATGCGCATCGGCCGCCTCGACGGCGCGGCCATGACGGGCGTGGGCCTCGGGCAGGTGCACCGCCCCATTCTCGCGTACATGCTCCCGGGGATGTTTCCCAACGCCGACGCGATGCGCGCGTCGCGCCTGGCGCTCACGGCCGAGATCGAGACCCAGTTTCTCGCGCAGAACTTCGTGCTCGCCTCGTGGGGCGAGTCGGGCGGCGCGCGCCTCTTCTCGACCCGCGAGGTGCACACCCCCGCCGACCTCCGGCAGACGCACCCGTGGATCTGGCGCGACGACGTGATCCTCCCGCAGTTCTTCGCCGAGGCGGGGGCCACGGGCGTGCCGCTCGCGCTCCCCGAGGTGCTCGGCGCCCTGCAGACGCACCGCATCGACACCTTCGTGGCGCCCCCCTACGCCGCGGTGGCGCTCCAGTGGTCGTCGCAGGTGCAGTTCGTCTCCGAGGGCACCGGCAGCCTCGGCATCGGCGGCACGGTGTTCTCCAAGCGCGCGTGGGAGACCATCCCCGAGGCGCAGCGCCCGATGGTGCGCGAGATCATCAACAACTACAGCCAGCTCATCGGCCGCAACGTGACCACCGCCGACGCGACGGCCCTCGCCACCATTCAGACCCGCGGCGTGCGCCTCGTGCAGCAGACCGCCGCCGAGCGCACGCAGTGGCAGAGCCTCTTCGGCCGCGCCCGCACGCGCCTCGTGGGCGTCATCTCCGACGCCGCCTGGATGGACCGCGTCCACAACGCGCGCTGACCCGCCCCGCCCGCGCCGCTCCCGCGCTACACCGCGCGGGCGCCGCTTCGCGCCCCGCTCCCCCTACACGTTGATCAGGTCGAAGAGCTTGTCGGCCAGCGGCTTGTTCAGCAGCTTGAGCTGGCGGCAGACCTCGTTCGCAGCGTCCCAGTTGCCGGTGCGAAAGTAGCACTCGCCCAGGTCGAACTGCAGCGCCGCGTCTTGCGGGTGCGCCTTGGCGGCGCGCCGCAGCGGGTCGATGGCCTCGCGGAAGCGCCCCAGGTGCTTGTAGGTGGCCCCCAGGCCGCGCTGCGCCGCCATGTTGTCGGGCTGCGACTGGAGCACCCGCCGAAACGACCGCGAGGCCTCCTCGACGCGCCCCGCGCGGTCGAGCAGCGTGGCGAGGGCGAGGTGCGCGTCGAGGTCGTCGGCGCGGAGCTTCACCGCCTCGGAGTACGCGGCGATGGCGCCCTCGGCGTTGCCGAACTCGGCGTACACAAACCCGAGGCCCGACTGCACCTGCGCGTCCTGCGGCGCGAGGCGCGCGGCGTTCTCGAGGTGGCCGAGCGCCTCGGTGGTGCGCCCCACGCGGCGGTACGCGAGGCCGAGGGCGTAGTGCGCGTGGGCGAGGTCGGGCTTGAGCCGCACGGCCTCGCGGAGCGCCTCGACGGCCTCGTCCCACCGGTCGACGTAG
>CAISKJ010000847.1 GCA_903885885.1 uncultured delta proteobacterium | reverse complement strand
GGCTCGGCCTCGTGCGCCGACGTGAACAGCCGCCGCGTCTGCAACGCGGACGGCCTCGGCTACTCAAGCTCGTCCTGCACCGGCCCCGCGGGCTACGGCTACGCGTGCCTCGGCGCGGGCGCGTGCACCGAGCGCGTGTGCATCCCCGGCAGCAACGGCCCGGTCTGCGCGAGCACGACGGCCCGCCAGGTCTGCAACGCCGACGGCCAGGGCTACTCGACCGTGTCGTGCGGCGGCTCGGAGAGCTGCAGCGGCGGGACCTGCCAGACCCGCATCTGCACGCCCGGCACCGCGCGCTGCGTCTCAGGCTCCCTCACGGGCCGCGAGGTCTGCGCCGCGGACGGCCTCTCGTGGGCGGCCGCCGCCTGCGCCGACACCCAGAGCTGCAGCGGCAGCGGCGTGTGCTCCACGCGCGTCTGCGCGCCGGGCGCCCCGATGTGCGTCGGCTCGACCGGCACCCGCACCTGCAACGCCGACGGCCTCGGCTACTCGTCCACCAGCGCGTGCCCGAGCGGCACGAGCTGCAACGCCACGACCGGCCTCTGCGGCGCATGGATCTGCACGCCGGGCAGCGCGAGCTGCCTGAGCACCGGCACGCGCCGCGTCTGCAACGCCGACGGCCTCGGCTACACCGACACCGCGTGCGGCGCGAGCACGACCTGCAGCGCGGGCGTCTGCGCGCCGTGGACCTGCACCCCGGGCGCGTTCTCGTGCCTCGACACCAACACCCGCCGCGTCTGCAACGCCGACGGACTCGCCTACTCGAGCGCCACCTGCAGCGGCCCCGCCGCCTACGGCTACGCCTGCACCGGCGCGGGCGCCTGCACCGACCGCGTGTTTAGCCCCGGCTCGGCGTCGATGGTCTGCGCGAGCACGACCGCCCGGCAGGTCTGCAACACCGACGGCCTCGGCTATTCGGCGACCAGCTGCGCGAGCGGTCAGAGCTGCTCGACCGGCACCTGCGCCGTCCGCTGCGGCGACGGAATCGTCGGCACCGGCGAGACCTGCGACGACGGCAACACCGTGAGTGGTGACGGCTGCAGCAGCACCTGCAGCTACGAGTACGAGGGGCTCGTCCGCAGCCACGGCGCGATCGCGTTCTGGAACTTCGAGGAGACGAGCGGGACGACGGTGACTGACATCATCGGCGGTCGCACCGGCACGCTCAGCGGCACCGTCACCCAGAACGTGCCGGGCCTCTCTGCGCACAGCCCGAACGCGCTCGGGCTCACGGCGGGCGGCAGATTCAACGTGCCGCGTGACACTGCACTCCAGCCGGCCTCGTACTCGGTCGAGGTGTGGCTGCGCCCTGACGACTGCACCAGTTCGCTCGTGCAGATGCACAACGGCGACGGTGGGTCCTTCCAGGGCTGGGGCTTCTTCTCGAACGCCGGCGAGGTCGCCTGGGAGGTTGCGAGCAGTGCACCCGAGCTGTGGGCCACGGTCCGGACGGGCTGCACCGTCGGCACCACCATGCACCTCGTCGGGGTGTACTCGCCGGGAACGATGACGCTGTACCGCAACGGAGCGCTCGTGGGGTCCACGCCCGCAACCCAGATCGTGTCCACGGCGTTCCTGACCATCGGCGCACGCAGCGACGGCTACGCGTGGCGAGGCACGATGGACGACCTCGCGTTCTACCCGCGGGCGCTCACCGCGACCGAAGTCGCACAGCACTACACCGCGCGCTGACCTCGCATCGATCGTGAACTCGCCAGGGGCGAGTCGTGCCGCTCGGCGCGACTCGCCCCTCGGCGCATCCGCGTCGAGGACGCTCCCCATCGACCGCCCATCCTGCACGACTCGGCGCCATGCAGCGTCACCACCATGCGAGCACGGCCTCGACCCGTGGCGACCTCGCGGGGCGCTCAGCCGCGGGCCTTCGCGCGGCGGCGCTCGACCATCAGACACCGATCCTGCACCACGGAGATCCCCGCCTGCGCGAGCGTCGCGGCGAACGCGTCGTCCCGGATCCCCTGCTGCAACCAGACGACCGCGGGCCGCGCGGCGAGCAGATCGTCGAGGTGCCCCGCAAGGTCTGAAGGCCGACGAAACACGCAGACGATGTCGATCGGCCCCGGCGCATCGACGACCCGCCGCACGACGGGCCGCCCGAGGATCTGCGTGACCTCCGGGTAGTAGACGGGGACCGGCACGATCTCGACTCCGTCCGCCGCGAGCGCTGCGGCCACGTAGAACGCGGGCTGCCCCGCCTGCGCCTCGGTCTTCACCCCGAGCACCGCGACCCGCCGCGCGCCGCGCGCGAGAGCCCGGATCGCCGCGTCGTCTTCCACGAGCCTCGCCTCGACGTCGTCCATGACCGCGAACGTGGACCCGCCCCCCGGCCCGCACAAGCGGCCCACCGGCGCGTGTCACCCGCCGAGCGCGACCTCGAGCGTGTCGGCGAAGAGCAAGCGCTCGGCGACCATGTCGAGATCTGCGGAGCTCATCGCGCGGAGGCGCGCCGCGGCCGACGCGGGCAACACCCCGAACCTCAGCCGAAGCTGCTTCTCCACGACCGCGGCGCGGCCTCGGCCTTCGCCGCGGGCCTCACCGCGGGCCTCGCCGCTGGCCTCGCCCTCGGCGCGACCGCGGGCCTCGGCCTCTGCGACGAGGCGCTCACGGAATCGCTCCATCATGTCGTCGGCGATCGTCTTCATGGCAGCGTCTCTCTCCTCGTCGGGGATGTCTCGGACGACCTCGTCGACGAGCGGCCTCTCGTCGACCGGCAAGACGGACCAAAGATACCGGAACAAGAGCGACAGCGCCTCCGGGCCGTCGGCCGTGCGCCGCACGTCGTGCAGCAGACCCGCGAGCGTCGGCACCGCGGCCCGCAAGCCCCCGCGCCGCACCGCCGAGAGCGCCCAGAGCGCCAGCGCCCCGAGCTCTCCGAGGCCCCGTGCGCGCAGGCCCGCTTCGGTGAGCGTCGTCAGGTCGTCGAGCAGGTACCGAAACCGCGGCCGCAGGCCGTCGAAGAGATCGGCGCCGCCCGCATCGAAGCCGTCGATCAATTCGCCGACATCGAGCGGCGCGGTCCACGGCCGCGGTCCCGCGTACACCACGATGGGCAACAGCATCGGCAAGGGCCCGCTCGAGGGCGCGTGCTCGACCCACGCCTCGCCGCCGTATCGAAGCACCCGCAGCGCCATGCGCCGCTCGACCCGCGACTGGTGCTCGAGCACCACCACGATCCTCACCGCCCGCCCCCCGACGCGCGCCGAGAGCACGAGGTCGCCCTGCGACGCCCGCAGCGACGCGTCCACGAACGCGCTCGAGAGAACCCGCACCGAACTTGGCTCGAGCGCCTCCGCGAGCGCCCTCGGCATCAGCGAGCGCACCAGCGCCTCCGCCTCACGAGGCCGCGAGAACACCGCGCGGAAGAGCCTGTCGTGCGGCGAGGGCGCGCCCTCCTCGCCCGTGATCTCGTCGGGCCCCGTCGTCATGACCGAGGCCACGGAGCACCCGCCGCACCGGCCCGAGACACGAAGAATCGAGGGAAATCGCGCCCTCCGGCGGCGCACCCGCCCGCCCGAGACGCCAAAGGCGCCCGACGTTCGCACGTCGCCCCGCGTCCAGTCCGTCACCCATCGCTCCAAGGTTGCGGCGGGCTCGAAGACGCGGTGCCGAACACGCCCGCCGTGCAGATCCGCGAGCGCGGGACCGCGCGCCTGAATCGACGCCGCGGGCAAGAGGCGGCGCGACGAAGCGACGAGGGACCCCGGCTGCAACCGCCCGTCGGACGACGTCGCGCTCGTCGGGGCCGGAGAACACCGTCTCGAAGGCACGCCGGCGCGATCCCGCACGAGGCTCTCGAGGCGCTCGGCGCCCGCGGGCGCGTCGTCGGCGCATGGACCCTCGCGCTTCGCGGCGCGTCGGGCGCGCACGCGGCCATCGGGCTCGACCCACCGCCGAACCCGATCGCGCGCACCGTACGCGAGGCGCGACGCCCCCCGACGGCGATGCGCGCGACGACAGCGCACTCGTCGACCAAGCCCCCGCGCCGCCCTCACGCTATCCTGCCCGCCTGGCAAGCCTCTCGTCCGTGGTGCGTGCGCTCGACGAGCCGGGCGCGCGCTACGTTGTCGTCGGGGGCCTCGCCGTCGTGCTCCACGGCTACGCGCGCTTGACGGCGGGCATCGACCTCGTGGTGGATCTGTCTGCCGGTGAGGCCGTGAAGGTCGTCACTGCGCTGGAACGGCTCGGCATGGTTCCCCGCGCGCCCGTCGCCGCGCGCGAGTTCGCGGACCCCGAGCGGCGGCGTGCGTGGATCGACGAGAAGGGCATGCGCGTGTTCTCGATGCACGACCCTCGTCATCCGCTGGTGGAGGTCGACCTCGTCGTCGATCCGCCCATCCCCTTCGACGCGCTGCGCTCGCGCGCCTCGCTCGTCGTGATCGGCGGTGTCGGGGTGCCGGTGGCGGGCCTCGAAGACCTCATCGCCATGAAGCGCCTCGCCGGACGCGCGAAGGATCTCGAGGACATCGCGGCGCTCACGGCGATCGCGCGGCGGAGGGGAGAGCGATGACGTCCAGTCCGGGCTCGTGGGACGGGGACCGCGAGCGGAAGTACGCCGCGGGGGCCGAGGTCTCGGCCGACGAGCGCATCGCGTGGCTCGAGGAGATGATCGCGCTCGCCTACGCATCGGGCGCCCTGCCGAAGCCGCGCGACGCGTGGGGGCAACCGCTGCCGCCGG
>CAISKJ010000846.1 GCA_903885885.1 uncultured delta proteobacterium | reverse complement strand
TAAGGATCACCTCCTCGTTCACGACCACCTCCTTGATGCCGTTCTTGCTCGGCACCTCGTACATCACATCGAGCATGGCGTTCTCGAGAATGGCCCGCAGCCCGCGGGCTCCAGACTGGCGCGTGAGCGCCTCGCGCGCCACCGCCGCCAGCGCGCTCTTCGTGAACTTGAGCTTTACGCCGTCCATCTCGAAGAGGCGCTTGTACTGGCGCTCGAGGCTGTTCTTCGGCTTGGTGAGCACGTCGATGAGCGCGTCTTCGTTGAGCTCATGCAGCGTCGCCACCATCGGCAGACGCCCGATGAACTCGGGGATCATGCCGAACTTGAGGAGATCCTCAGGCTGCACCTGGGCGAGCACCTCGCCGAGCTTCTTGTCGGCCTTGCTCGGAATCTCGGCGCCGAAGCCCATCGTGCGCGTGTTGACCCGGCGCTCGATCACCTGCTCGAGGCCCACGAAGGCGCCGCCGCAGATGAAGAGAATGTTCGTCGTGTCGACCTGCAGAAAGTCTTGCTGCGGGTGCTTGCGCCCGCCCTTCGGCGGCACGTTGGCCACCGTGCCCTCGAGGATCTTGAGGAGCGCCTGCTGCACCCCCTCGCCCGACACGTCGCGCGTGATCGAGGGGTTGTCGCCCTTGCGCGCGATCTTGTCGATCTCGTCGATGTACACGATGCCGCGCTGCGCGCGCTCGATGTCGTGATCGGCGTTCTGAAGAAGCTGAACGATGATGTTCTCGACGTCTTCGCCGACGTAGCCCGCCTCGGTGAGCGTGGTGGCGTCGGCGATGGCGAAGGGAACGTTGAGGATCTTCGCGAGCGTCTGCGCGAGCAGCGTCTTGCCCGTGCCCGTGGGCCCGAGCAGGAGGATGTTCGACTTCTGCAGCTCGACGTCTTCGCCGGCCGCCTTGGCGTCGATGCGCTTGTAGTGGTTGTGCACCGCCACCGACATGATCTTCTTGGCCCGCTCTTGCCCGACGACATACTCGTCGAGAATGGCCTTGATCTCAGCGGGCTTCGGGATCGGTGACGTGCCTCGGAGCTGCTCCTCTCGCTCGACCTCTTCTGCGATGATGTCGTTGCAGAGGCCAATGCACTCGTCGCAGATGTAGACCGTCGGACCCGCGATGAGCTTCTTTACCTCCCGCTGGCTCTTGCCGCAGAACGAACAATTCAAGTTGCCGTGGGATTCGTCGCGCCTGCTGCCGCTCACCGTGCCGCTTCCTCCCGCGCTTGACGCGCGCACTCTTAGGGACCGTCGTGCATTCGCTTCGTGCCCTCGGGGCGCAGCGACGACGAAGCGTGAGCATAATCGTCGCCCCCCCGCGCGGCAAGCATACGGCCGGGATTGTGGCCCTCGTTCGAACACGATTGTGCGGTGTGCACGCGCGCGACACGAGGGCGCGACGAGACGCTGCGCGCCGTGTGGCGCGCGCGTTGTGGATGTCGTGGCGTGAGGCGTGGAGCCGCGTGCGGAGGGAGAGCGCTGGGCTCAGCGGCGCGAAGGGTCTTTGCGGAGGTTCACGACCTCATCGATGAGGCCGTAGGCCTTGGCGTCTTCAGCGCCGAGGTAGAAGTCGCGCTCGGTGTCGGCCTTGATCTTCTCGATCGGCTGCCCCGTGTGCTTCACATAAATCTCGTTGAGCTTGTGACGCAGGTGCAGGATCTCGCGAGCGTGGATCTCGATGTCCGTCGCCTGGCCGCGGAAGCCCCCGAGGGGCTGGTGGATCATGACGCGCGAGTTGGGGAGCGCGAGGCGTCGACCCTTGGCGCCCGCGCAGAGGAGCACCGACGCCATCGACGCCGCCTGCCCGAGGCACAGCGTGCTCACGGGGCATTTGATGTACTGCATGGTGTCGTAGATCGCGAGGCCCGAGGTGATCACGCCGCCGGGGCTGTTCACGTAGAGCATCACCTCCTTGTCGGGGTCTTCGCTCTCCAGGTACAGGAGCTGCGCGATCACGATGTTGGCCACATCGTCGTTGACCTCGGTGCCGAGGAACACGATGCGGTCTTTGAGCAGGCGCGAGAAGATGTCCCACGCGCGCTCGCCGCGGTGCGTGGTCTCGATCACCTGCGGATACGGGATGAAGCTGTTGGTCGGTCGCTCCATGGCTCTCGTCACTCCTCGCGCGGGATGCGGTTGTTCAATCACTCAGATTTCGCCGCGTCGGCCTCGGCGGTCTTCTCGGTCACGGTGACCTTCGCCAGCAGCAGGTCGAGCACCTTGCCCTCGAGCACCTGCGCCACGAGCTGGTCGCGCTTCGCCTTTTCGCGGTACTCAACCCGCAGGCGCTGCACGGCCTTCCCCGTCTCTTTCGAGAGGTCCTCGAGCTGGGCGTTGAGGTCCTCCTCCGACACGACGATGTTGTTCACGCGAGCGAGCTCGGTGAGCAGAAGGCCCGCGCGCATGCGGTCTTCCGCGTCCTTACGGAGCACCTCGTTGAGCTCCGCGGGGAGCTGATCGCTGCGGCCGCCGAGCGAGCGCGCGAAGTCCTGGCGCATCGCGCCCATCGCCTGCTCCACCAGCGAGGGCGGCACCGGGATGGGGTTCGCCTTCACGAAGGCCTCGACGGCCGCGCCGCGGGTCTCGTCGTCGGAGCGATCCTTCGCCGACTTCTCGAGGTCCGTGCGGAGGTCGGCCTTGAGCTGCGCGAGCGACTCCTTGCCCACGTCCTTCGCGAACTCGTCGTCGAGCTCGGGGAGCACCTTCTCCTGGTGGGCCGTGACGGTCACCTTCATCTGCGCGGTGTTGCCCGCGAGCTCGGGCTGACGGTGCGTCGCGGGGAAGGTCACGTCGACCTCCTTCGTCTCACCCACGCCCATGCCCACGAGCGCCGCATCGACCTCCTTGAGAAGGCGCGAGGCGCCGACCTCGACGGGGCGGCCCTTCGACGAGAACTCGGGGCGCTCGACGCCGCCGAGCGAGAGGGCCATGTCGATGGTGACCGTGTCGCCCGCGGCCGCGGGGCGCGCAGGGTCGGGCGTGCGCAGCGTGGCGCTCTCTTCGCGCTTCGACTGCAGGGCCTTCTCGACGTCTTCTTCGGTGACGGGATAGACCGTGCGCGTGATCGCGAGCGACGACAGCTCGAGGTTCGCGATGTCGGGGCGCACCTCCATGAGGGCGGTGTACGACCACTCGTGCACGCCGCTCAGGTCGTCGATGACCTCGACGCGGGGCTGGTTGATCGGCTCGATGCGGTGGTCGCGAATGGCGCCCGCGAGCGTCTCATCGACGAGCTTGCGCGCGACCTGCTCGGCCACCTGGCCACCGAAGTACTGCTTGAGCAGGGGCTTGGGCACCTTGCCCTTGCGGAAGCCGCGGATCTGCGCCTGCTTACCAAGCTCGCTGTACGCCGCCTCGAGGGCACTCGACACACGCTCCTTCGGGAGCGCGACGCGGACGGAAATTTCGACGGGGGAAACGCGCGAGACGGTGACCTGCATGGAAAACGGTGCCTCGGGGTTGACGGGGGAATCGGAAGGGGCCGCGACTCTAACGACCGATGCGCCTGTGTCAAGGACGCGTGTCGCCCATCGACCACACTCGCGTGCGTTGATGGCGCTAGCGCGTGACCCAACGGAGCGCGGCGCGCACCGTCGCGGCGAAATCGGGCGGGAGCTGATGGCCGACGCCGGGCAGAATGCGCAGCTCGACGCGCCCCACGCGGTCGCGGCGGAGCGAGGCGGCGGCGCGGCGCGAGTGCTCGACGATCTCGTCGTGCGCGCCGGTGACGAGATAGACCTTGCGCACGGCGCGTCGCGCGTTGGCGAGCGCGTCGCCCTCCGTCGCGAGGTAGCGGTCGTGGGCGGCGAAGATCACCCAGCGGGGGAACATGACGGGCTCGTTGAGGCCCGTTTGCAGTGCGACGAAGGCGCCCTCGCTGAAGCCCATGAGGACGTTGTCGGTCGCCCTCGCCCGCCGCGGAAAGCGATGGAAGAGCGCGTTGACCGCGGTGGTGGCGTACTGCCGTGCGACGACGGGGTTGTTGTTCCACTGGCGGCGACCGTCGGCGCCGATGCCGGGGCCCACCGGGCAGACGAGCCAGCCGAAGCGAGGCACCACCTCGGCGAACTGCCGACACGACTCGCGGGGGTCGGCGTTGCGCGCGTGGAGGTACACGTACACACGCGCGCGGCCCGCGACGGCGGAGCGAAAGAAGTACGCGTCGGGCATCCCTGGGAGCTCGAGCACCTCGGGCTGACCCGCGACGCGGCGGCGCGCGGCCGGGCTGCGCATGCGCTCGCGCTCGGCGCGGTCGTCGGAGACCGAGAACAAGCGCGCGTGGGGCACCCTGCGGGGTGCGCGCGCGGCGGGTCCGTCGGGGGGAGGATCGTCGTCGGCGTTCGCGTGCGTGGGGTCGGGCGCCTCGGAGGGCTGCGCATGCGCCCCGCGCGCGACGAGGAGCGTGCCCGCGAGGATCGCGCTAACGGTGAAGGTGCGCACGGAGGCCACGGTGGTAGCGTCGCGGCGCGCTCGGGGTCAAGGGGTGCGCCTACGGTGCGGCGGGGGCCGCGGCGGGCTCGGGCGGGGGCTGCGGGCGCGGCGGGCGCACGGTGTCGGGCGCGGAGCGCGTGCGGAGGCTGCGGGTGTACGCGACGATCATCGCGATCTCGCGCTCGCTGAGCTTGTCGCGGAAGCGCGGCATGTGATTGCGCGCCCCGTACTGCTCCATGCGCTGCGGGTTGACGATCTGCTCGTAGATCCACTCGCGCGAGCCCCAGCCGTCGAGGCTCGGCGCGTCGCGCACAATACCCTCGACGTCCGACGGCGTGAGGCTGCCGAGGTGGCACGCGTTGCAGCGCTCGCGAATGATCGGCGCGCCGCGCTCGACGAGGGCCGCGTCGGCGGGGGCATCGCCGCGCTCGACGCCCTGCGCGTAGAGCCACTCGGCCACAGCTCGCAGGTCGTTGTCGTCGACCCTGCGCTGCGGCGGCATGTCGTGAATCTCGGTGGTTGCCATGAGCTCGGGGTGATCGGGCCACGCGACGAAGGCCGACGCCCACGCGCGCGAGCCGAAGCCGTCGAGGCGCGGGCCCTTGCGCTGCTCGCTCATGCCGCGCACGGAGTGGCAGGTCGCGCAGTTCTGCCGGAAGAGGGCGGCGGGGCGCACGGCGGGGTCGTTGCGCACCATCTCGAGGGGCCCTTCGGGCGGCACGCCCATGCGCGCGAGCTCGATCGCGCGGCGGGCCTGACGCTCGGCCTCGCGCGTGGCCTTGGCGAACTCGCGGTCGCCCCGGTCGTGGTGCACGAGCTCCCACCCAAGGAAGATCGCACCCGCGGCGAAGATGACCAGCGGCGCGAGGGCAACCACGCGGGCTGCGCCCTTGCGCGCGGGCCCGTCGATCCACGGGAGCGCGGCGAGGTAACCCGTGAGCACGCCGGGGATCACCGCGGTGCCAATGATCTGCCGCGAGCCCTGGAAGTGATGCAAGAGCTGCGAGAGCGGCATGAAGTACCACTCGGGGCGCGCGGGGTACTGGCTCTGCCCGTCGGCGGGTGCGTCGAGCGCGACGCCGTAGCGCCGGGCAGCCCAGGTGACGGCGACGACCGCGAGGAGGGCCACCAGCGCGTCGCGTGCGGCCTGCGAGGGCCACCAGCGCCCATCGCCGCTCGCCCCGTCGGGGGCCTTGATCCCATGGCGCCGCACGATCGCGACGTGCGCGCCCAGCAGCGTGACGACGAGCGCGGGGAGCACGACCACGTGCAGCGTGAAGAAGCGCGTGAGCGTGAGCGCGCCGTACTGCGTGCCGCCGAGCACGAGGCGCTGCACCGCGGGCCCCACCACCGGCAGCGTGCCCATGATGCCCGTCTCGACGTGGGAGACCCAATAGCCTCGCTGATCCCACGCGAGGGGGAAGCCCGTCATCGCGAATCCGAGCACCATCGCGCCGAGCGCGAGGCCGAGCCACCAGTTGATCTCGCGCGGCGCGCGGTGGCCGCCCGCGACGACGATCTGGAGCAGATGCAGCACGACGCCCACGACCAGGCCGTGCGACGCGAAGTGGTGCATCGCGCGAACGAGGCCGCCCCAGGGGAGCACGTGCTGGAGGTAGTAGGTGCTCGCCCACGCGGTCTGCGTGCCCGGCGAGTACACAGTCATCATCGCGACCCCGGTGAGCGCCTCGACGACGAGGAGTGCGATGAGCGCGAAGCCGAAGACGTGGCGCCAGCGAGCGCCGCCGGGCATCGCGATGTCGGCCGCGCCGTGCATCGATGCGCCGAGGCCCGTGCGCGACTCTACGGTCTCGCGAAGTTGAGAGAGGGCAGACATCTCAGCCCTCCTTCACGCGCTCGGCGACGCCGAGGCGAAAGCGCACCCAGCGGACCATGACGTTGCCGTCGTGGACGCGGACCTCGAGGGGGTCCATTCCACGCGGCGAAGGCCCTTCGAGCGCGCGCCCGTCGGCGGCGAAGGAGCTCACGTGGCACGCGCAGTTGAAGTGGTCGCCCTGCTTGTCGATGAGGCACCCCAGGTGCGGGCACACCGCGGAGAGCGCCTCGACCGCGTCGGTGCCTGCGCCGCGGCGCTTCAGCCACACCGCGCCGAGCCTCCGGTCCGGCGAGGCCGTCCACGCGTCGACCTCGGAGCCGATCACCGGCACCTGCACGAACTCGCCGACGGCAAGCTCGTCGATGCGCGCCACGACGGACCATCCCCCCTCGCCCGCGCCGCCACGCGCCGCGAGCGGCGACGGCGTGTGCGCGGGGGCCGCGACGAGGCCCACCACGGGCACGACCGCGACACCCGCTGCCGCCGCGCTCGCCGCGCCGGCCACCACCTTAAGAACCCTTCGCCGATCACTCATGATGCCCACCAGCGCAGCGGTCTTCGTCGTGTGCGAACGGCGACCGCGCGGTATTGTTTTGCGTTACGGTAGAGCTCGACTGATGCACGCCTCGCGAGCCACGACGCCTCGAAGCGCCTCACGATTACACGCTGTGCGCTTTGGGGGCGCGCTTGCCGCGGCGGCCCTCACGGGCTGCCCGGCGCATATCATTCCCGGGGCGCCGATCGTACGCGAGGTCAACTTTCAAGGCATTCGGCAAGTTGATGAAGATTCGCTGCGCAACGGCCTCGCGCTCCGCGAGACGCCGATGTTTCCACGCACGCGCCCGCGCTGGCTCCGCTGGTGGCGCTGGTGGTGGGACGACCCGGAGTACTTCGACGAGAACGCGCTCGTGCGCGATCGCCTTCGCGTGCTGCGGTTTCTACAATCGCGCGGCTTCTACGACGCGCAGGTCGCAGCGCCCACGATCACGGCCGATGGCTCCGCGCGCTCGATCAGCTTCAACCTCTCCGAGGGCCTTCCTACGCTCGTCGCCGACGTGCGCCTCCGAGGGTGTGAGCCGGGGCTTCCGCGTGTGCTTCCCGAGGGCGGTTGCCGCGCGGTGCGGGAGCACCTCGACCTTCGCATCGGCGCGCCCTTCGACGAGGGCACCTTCGCGCACGACCGCGACCAGGTGCTCGACTTCGTACGCGACGCGGGCTTCGCCACGCCGACCGTGGTCTCTCGCGCGGTCATCGACCCTTCGCAGCGTCGCGCCTGGGTCGAGTACACGATCCGTCCGGGCCCGCTGAGCTCCTTCGGCGAGGTGCGCCTGCTCATGACGCCCTCGCGCGACCCCGTGACGGGCGCCGTGCTGCCCAATGGGCTCCCCGTGCGACCGGTGCTCTCGGCGCTCAACATCGAGACCGGCACGCCCTACAACCGTGTGCTCCTCGCGCGTGCGCAGCAGAGCCTCTTCGACCTCGGCGTCTTCGGCATCGCGCGCATCGAGGAGGCGCCGCGCGGCGACGGCGTCGTCGACCTCAACGTGATTCTCTCACCGACGAGACTTTGGCGCATGCGCGTGGGGCTCGGCGCGCACCTCGACACCTCGATCACCAACGTGCACGCGGTCTTCTCGTACACGCACCGAAACTTTCTCGGCGGCATGCGGCGCCTTCGTGTCGACCTGCAGCCCAAGGTGTTCTTCCCGTCGCTCCTCAGCCCGGAGTGGCTCTCCGACGGCGGCGGTGAAGCCAACTCCTCCGCGGGACTCTCGGCCGTGGCCGAGATCCAGCAGCCCGAGATGGCCTCGCACGCTGCCGGCATCGCGAACGTCACCTACGATCTCGGGCCCGACCCGTTCAACCCGCAGATCGCCTTTCGGCAGGCGCTGCGCACCGGCGTCGGCCTCGAGGCGCGCATCTCGCGGCAGGTAAACGGCTCGTTCTTCATTCGCACCACCAACGTCGGCTATCTGCCCTACCCGAGCATTCTCCGCGGCGAGCGAGAAGAGCAGAACCTCGACAACGACCCGCTGCTGCGCCAGCAGTTCTTTGGTCGCAACTACGTGCACTTCGAGCAGGCGTTCTCGTGGGATCGGCGCGACAACCCGGCGACGCCCCGACGCGGCACCCTGCTCACGCTGAACCTCGCGGAGGGCACGCGCAGCCCCGTGTCGGACTACACCTTTTTCCGCATGCAGACCGAGGCGCGCGGGTACGTATCCCTCGGGCGCAACTTCGTTTTCGCCGCGCGCGGCCTCTTCGGCGCGATCGTGGGGTCGAGCATCTACACGCCGAGCAGGGGCGCTGGTACTGGCCCGTACCGCCTGAGCTGCGCTTCTACTCCGGCGGGCCACAGTCGAACCGCGGGTACGCGCCCAACCGCGTCGGACTGGTCGGTTCTCCGTCGATCCCCGGCGCGACGGCGACCTCCGCGGCCTCCGACGACCCGAACCGCTACGTCGCCCTCGGCGGAACCGCCGTGTGGGAGGGCTCCGTCGAACTGCGCTGGCAGCCTGGCAAGTTTGGCCTCGTGGCCTTTCTCGACGCAAGCAACGTCACGGGCATCGACCCGACGCCGTACCTCGCCCCCGTTGGCACCAACACCGGCTGCCGCGCCACTGCAACCAATCGTGTGCTCCCCAATGGCGCGTGCACGATTCAGCCGAGTGGAGCGCTCGTGCGAAATCCCGAGACGTCGGCGCCGCCCCCGTTGCCCCTGCGCGATGCCGTCGGCTCGCTGATCGACTTCTCGGCGTTCAACGCGTTTGTTCAGTCGGTGCACCCCACCGTGGGAATCGGGCTTCGTTACGCGACGCCGGTAGGGCCGCTGCGCCTCGACTTCGGCCTGCGCATCGCGGACCTCGGCTGCGATCGCACTGCGCGGGAGGTGACCACGCAGAACGCGGCCGTCGGTTCGGGGAGGCCGTCGTACTACGTGCTCAACACCCCGCGCTGCGGCTTCTTGTTCTGGGACTCGATCCCCATGTCGGTGAACCTCTCGATCGGGGAGGCCTACTGATGGTGCGTCGCGTCGTCGTCGGGATCGCGCGCGTTGTGGTGAGCCTCGCGCTCGTCGCCGCGTCGCTCGTGCTTCACCTGCCAACGCGCGGCGGCCGCCTCGCGCTGCGTGACATCGTCGCGGGCGTGCTCCCGGGCGCGGTGCCGGGGCACCTCGCGGTGGGCGCGATCGACGTGCTCTCCCCCCGCGAGATTCGCGTCTCGGGGGTCTCGTACGCCGACGAGCGAGGGGCGCCGCTGATCGAGGGCGCCGTGGTGTCGGTACGCCCCGCGTGGCGCCTCTGGGGTGCGATCACCGCGGGCAGGCCGTACCCCGAGATCGACGTCCACGCGCGTACCGCCTGGGCGCGCGTGCCGTACTTCTCACCGCCCCCTCCCCCGCAGCCGTCGGCGCATGGAGAGCCCGCGCGGGCGCAGTCGCTTCCGTCGCTGCGCATCGCCATCGATGAGGTGCGCGGCGCGCTCCCTCAGCTGCCTCTCAACGCGCGCGGCCTTCGCATCGAAGGCGGTCTCGCGCTCAACGGCGCGACCTCCCTCGACCTGCGCAGCCTGGGCCTTACGCTCGATGCGCTGGGGCTCCGCGACGAGCGCGTCGACGGGGCGGTGCGCGCTTCGATCGGAGACCCATTGCGCGTTCAGGGCGCGCTGCGCCTTCGCGGCCCGTCGCTCGACTGCGATGTGAGCGCTGAGACCGACGCTGCCGGGCGCATCGCGACGCGGCTCCGCGGGTGCGCCCTCAGCGCGGGAGGCCTCGACACCCTTGCGGGCCGCGCGGCCGATCAGCGCCTCGGGATCACCATCGCGGTCGACGACGCGAGCTTGCGCGATGCGGGCGGCGGCGAGTGGGACGCGCGCGTCGCGCTCCGCCTCAACGGCCAGCCCGTGGCCGTCGCGGGGCGCCTCAGCGCGGCCGCGCAGACGCTCGACGTCGACGTGCACCACCTGTCAGCGCGCGCGCTCGTGGCGACGGCGCCGGTGACCGACCTCGACGGGACCATTCACGTCGAGCGTCACGTCGAGGTCGGCACGCAGCGCTTCATCGTGGACACCTCGCGCCTCGTCGCGGCGGTGTCCGAGGTGCCGGTTCCGCCGGTGCGCGCGTCGGCACGCCTGCGCGCGTCGCTGCTCACCGTCGATGATCTGTCGTCGCCCGACATCGGCCTCGCGGCGCGGGGCTCCATCGACCTCGCGCGCGGGGCCTCGGACTTTCACGCCGAGGCGAACGTAGACACGCCCGAGATCTCTCGTTACCCGTGGGTGGCCGGGCGCGCCTCGGGCGCGCTGCGTGTCCACGCCGAGGTCAACGGCCGCAACGGTAGGCTCACCGCCGAGGTGCACGGCACAACGCAGCGACTCCGCGTCGCGGGCGTGCGCGCCGATTCGGCGGCCCTCGACGCCACGGCGAGCCTCGAGCACGACCAGGCCTCCGTCGACGTGACAGTGGCCGCGCGGCGCCTCACGGTGCCGCGACAGCAACGCTACACGGGCGACAGAGGCAATGCTGGCCAGCGCCT
>CAISKJ010000845.1 GCA_903885885.1 uncultured delta proteobacterium | reverse complement strand
GCGCGTCGCCCACGATGACCTGGACGCTCCCGTCGGGGACGTCGCTGTGCCACTGCGGCTCGCGCAGCTCGACGCGGGAGACGCCCGCGACCGAGAGCGCCCCGAGCTTGACGGCCTGCACGGTGCCGCGGCGGTAGCGCGCGTCGCGCTGGCGCAGCCGGTCGCGGTAGGCATTGTCGAGCTCGCTCGGGTCGCCGCCGGCGGCGTGCGCAGGGTTCGTGACGGTGAAGGTCGCGAAGAGGGCCGAAAGCGGGCGCGTGATCGTGCCCGCGTCGACGTTGCCCGTGGTGCCCGCCGTCTCGCATTCGGCGTCGACCTCGATGGTCAGCGCGTCGGCGTCGACGGGGACGTCGGCGAGCGCGCGGAACGTCACCGCGGGCGACGTCGACGTGGCCACGGTCGAGAAGCGGTCACCCGCGCGGATCGTGCCCGCGCCCGTGGTCGTGCGCGTGAGGAGCAGCCGCACGAGCGCAGGGCCAGCGGGCTTGCGCGGGACCCCCGGCGCCTCGCTCGCAGCCCACGCGTCGAGGTCGTCGCCCTCGGCGGTGTCGAGGAAGCTCGCTCGGAAGCGGTCGTCGATCACCCACAGGCAGCGCTGCGCCAGGCGCACGGCGCCGACGCGCACGACGTTGAAGAAGCTCGTCGGTGCCCACGAGAGACGTACCTGCGCGCCGGTCGTCGGCGAGATGCGCCCTGCGATGGCCGCGTCGGCGGCGCGCCGGAATCCATCGAGGAGCTGTGCCGACGTCGGGATGGTGCGCATGCGGTTCAGCTCGGCAGTCGAAGGGAGAGGGGCTGGAGCGCGTCGGGGGATGCCTTGGTGCGCACGCGGCACGTCACCGTCGTGACGCCGCTCGACGCGCGCGCGACCTCGGCGGCCGAGGCGTCGAGCACGTCGGGATCGCGACGGGCCTCGACGAGCACCGCGCGGGCGAGCTCGTCGCCGGCCACCGGAGGACCGCCCTCGCGCGAGGGTGCGCCCGCCCCGGTGTCGGGGTGGTAGGGGATCGTTCCGGGCGCTGTCACGAAGGCGCGCAGGAGCCGCGCGCGCGTCGCAGGGTCGCCCTCGACGCCCACGAGGTCGCCGTCAGGGCCGAGCGCCAAGTCGCCGTCGGGGCCCGTCGCGAGGTCGGTGGTGCTCATTCGATCCGCACTTTCTCCGAGCCGGGTCCGACCTTGCCGCCGAGGGTAATGGAGCCGCCACCCGAGATCGCGATGCCGATGCCCACGACAACGAGGGTGAGCACCGTGGGGGTGCCGCCCGGCGGCGTGTAGGTGATAACCACGGGCACCGTCGTGAGGCCGGGCGCGGGGGAGTTGGGGACGGGCGCGCTGGGCACGAACACGAGCTCGCCAGGGAGGATCGGGTCGTCGGTGCGCGCGGCGGCCTTCGTCGCGCCGTCGCCCACGAGGAGCCCGCCGGAGGGCACCTCGAGGACGGCGTTCGTGGTGCTGAGGTGCGCGGGCGGGAGCCGGTGCTTCCAGAGGCACACGGGAGCTCCTGGCGCGCCCCAGTCGCCGCTCTCGGCCACCACGAGGCACTCGTCGCCGATCGGCGGGAGTGCCCACACGCCCGCGGGGGCGAAGAGGCGCGCGGTGAGCGGGAACCCAGCAGCGGTCGTCACGTGCACGTCGACGTCGCGGCCCGGGGTGATCGACAGGTGATCGGTGCCCGTCTCGCCCTCCCACCCGATGCGCGCGCGGCGCACCGGGGCGGCCTCGGCACCATCGTCGATCATTTCCCGCAGCGGGGCGAAGTCGAGGCCCCCGAAGGGGCGCGTGCCGTGCGTCATCGGCCCCTCACGAGCGTGGCGTCGTCGAAGGTCACCGTCTGCGCGCGGGGCTGTGCGGTGAGCTCCGGCATGGTGATCTCCGCCGTGAGCTCGCCCTGCGTGGGCGGGGTCAACATCGCCATGAAGTCGACCTCCGCGCGAAACCCCGACTCGCCGTCGAGCGAGAGCGAGGCCTTGCGCACGATGAACGGGAGCGCGATCCGCGCGAGCTGCGCCCAGCTCGTCACAAGGGCTGCGGCGACCTCGGGGGGATAGCCCCGGTCGACGAGGCGCCGCTCGCGGTCGGTGCGGGGCGAGCTCGTGTCGAAGGCGATGTCGGCCTGCTCGGCGATCTCGACCCGCAAGGTGGTGGCCGTGTGCACGCTCCACACGTCGAAGTCGTCCGCGGCGCTGCCACGGTCGGTGACCATCGGGAGCACGCAGTCGTGCGTGGTGAACGCGCCTTCGAGCTCGTAGCGCGCGCGCTGGGTGAAGATCGATTGCGCCAGGCGGTACAGGTCTTCGCCCGACCACGTCCCTACGACGGCGAACTCTTCAGCGGCGTTGGCGTCGTCGTGCGTGACCGTGGCGCCGCCGGTGCGGCGGGTGACCACGGCGGGGCGGGCGCGCCGTCGGCCGGCAGGGCGCGCGCGCTGGGCTGCCGTGGGCCATTCGCTCGTGATCGTGTCGCCCGTGAGCGGGTTGTAGCTCCTCAGCGCGACGGGCTTCGTCTGGTTCGTCATTGTCCGCTTCATGCGAAGCGTCGCGAGGTTCTCACCGTAGGTGACGCGCACGCGCGGGGCGTCGCGGAGCTGGCCGTCGCCGCCGAGGGTGCGCGAGGTGGCCACCACGAGGGCGTCGAGGTCGACGAAGCACACGAGTCCGTGGGCCTCGACGACGCGGCGAATGATGGCCCACAGCGTGTCTTTCGGGTCGACGGCGAGCTTCGCGTTCTTGCGCCCGTGCCCGGGCACGATCGGCCACGAGAGGTCGACGCCGGGGGGCGCCTCGAGCACGGTCGTGAGGAGCGTGCCTTGCTCGCCGGGGAGCGTCGCGAGCAGCTCGCGGAGCACGACGTCGAGGGGCCGGTCGAGGTCGACCGCCATCGATGGTTTGGCCTTCTGCCCGAGCAGCAGCGCCGTGTAGTCGCGCGCCTCCAACGTGACCGTCTCGCCGTCGCCCGACAGGTCGCTCTCGGGCGTGTCGACCACGCCGAGGAACCGCAGCGTTGATGCGGTGCGCGCGATGGGACCGCCGCGGGTGTTGCCCGCGTGGTACGCGACGCTCGCCGCGCGAATCAGGCGCGGGTCGAAGGGGAACTCGCGGAAGTTGAGCGTGACCGTGAGCGTGTCGGCCGTGTGGATGTCGTTGCGCTCGAGCTTGGCGCTGCGCGGGGTCACGTCCCACTCGATCGCGTTCGCGACCTCGACGGAGCCGCCCGAGAAGTCCTGCAGCACCGCCGCGATGTGCAGGCTGTGACGCGGGTAGAAGATCCCGGGCATGACTACCTCGCGGGGAGGGTGAGACGCTGGCCGCCGGTGAGCCGGTGGCCCGTGAGGCTGTTGCGGCGGGCGACCTCCGACGCGCGGCGCTCGTCCCCGAGCCGATCGCGAGCGATCGACTCCAACGTGTCGCCGTCGGTCACGGTGACGGTGGACTCGGCCTCGCCGCGCGTGAGCCGCGCGAGGCGCTCCTGCGTCGAAAGGGCAGTGTCGCTGGCCGTCCAGGCCCCCTCGGCCGCGTCGAGGCTCGATCGCTGCCAGTCGACTGCCGCGCGCCAGCCGCGCAGGGCCGGAGGGGGCACCGCCGTGAGCAGCATGGCGAAGCGTGGTGACACCGCGGCGCACGTGAGGGCGGCCGCTTCGACGCGCCCGCTTTCGAAGGGCGACAGGGCCATGCCACCGCTGAGGCCGTCCACGGCTCCCAGGAGCGCGTCGAGCGCCGTGAGGTACACGAGTCTCCCCTCGGCGATTCCGAGGGCCTCCGAGGCGCTCAGGCCGCCCACGGCGTCATCGATTGGTTCGAGCGCGAGGAGCCGCGCGGTG
>CAISKJ010000844.1 GCA_903885885.1 uncultured delta proteobacterium | reverse complement strand
GCAACGCCCGGCTTCGTCATGGAGGAAAAACGATCGAGAAAGCCCTTCTATTTCAGCCTTTTGATTAATCGACAGTCTTTCAGGGCTGGTAGCGCCACCCGAGCGGCGCGATGCGGGCGCGCCCGTCGGAGCCGCCGATCACGATGAGCTCGCGGCCCGTCCACACGCCCGCGGCGCCCTCGCGGGCGACCGATCGCCCCGAAGGCGCGACGGGCCCGAGGCGCGTCCAGGTGTGCTCCCACGGGTCGTAGGCGGCGCCGTCGTCGAGCGAGCGCATGCCGTCGGTGCCGCCCCACACGAGGAGCGCGCGCCCCGTCCACACGGCCACGTGGTCGTAGCGGGGCGACGGCGCGCCCTCCGCCGCGAGCTCGCGCCACGCGTCCGTCGCGGGCACATACGACGCGAGCGCGCCGAGGGGGAGACCGTCGGCCCCGACGCCGCCGAAGACCAGCATCTCGGAGCCCGCCCACACCGCCGCGTGCTGCGAGCGCGCAACGGGAGCTCCAGCGCCGCCGAGGGAGCGCGCCCGGCGCCGCGCGGGCGAGTAGCGCCACCCGTCGGACAGGGCGCGGCCGCCGACGTCGACGCCGCCCCACACCACGAGCTCCTCGCCCGTCCACACCGCCGAGTGGCTGCGACGCGGCTGCGACGCGCCGTCGCCGCGCGTGGCCTGCACCCAGCTCCCGACGCTGGGCTCCCAGCGCCACAGGTCGTCGGGGCCCCCGGCGCCCGCGAGCACGACGCCCGCGCCCGTGAACACTGGCGTCACGCGCGTGCGCGGCGCCATCACGCTCGCGAGGGGCACCCACCGATCGCTCGCGGGGAGGTACGCGGCGCCGTCGGTCACCTCGCCCGCGCTCGTGCGGCCGCCCCAGATGATCATCTCGCGGCCCGTCCACACCGCGGTCTGGCCCGCTTCGGCGAAGCGCGCCGCGGGGGCCGAGGCGAGCGAGAGCGAGCGCACCTCGCTGCGCATCGGGTCGAAGCGAAACCCGTCGCCGTAGAGGCCCGCGTCGCCCGCGACGTTGGGGTTGTGGCCGCCCCACACGATCACCTCGCTGCCCGTCCACACGGCGTAGTAACCAACGCGCGCCTCGCTCCCCGACACCTCGGGCGACGGCACCGGGAGCCAGTGCGGGAGGCACTCGCCCGCGACGCACGCGCGGCCGCCCACACACCCCGGCGCGCACGCCGAGGCAGGCTCCGTCGTGGTGGGAAACACCTCGTCGATCGGCGTCGGCGCGATGGGCGCCGCGGGCTCGTCGACGCGCAGGTGCACCGCCTCGCACGCGCTCGCCACAAGGCATACGGCCGCGAGGATCGGGCGTCGCACGGTGCAGTGCTCCTTCGAGGCAGGCAGAGAATCGACTGGCTAGAACCGCACCTCGACGCCGAGCTCGGCGCCGACCAACGGCCTCCCCCATTGTGCCACCGTCACCGCGCCGATGCCCAGGTCTACCGCGCCCAATGTCGCCCCGAGCGAAGCCCCCGCGCGGAGCGAAACCCGATGGTGGACACTCCACCGGAGGGCCGCGACCGCGCTCATCGCCCACGCCCCGTCGCGGGCCGGCTGCGCGGTGTTCGCGAGCGCGAGGCGGAGGGCGAAGTACGACGCGCGCGCTCCCGCCTCGACGCGCAGCGACCTCGCGAGCGGGAGCGACGCGCCTGCCCCGAGCGTGACCTCGATGGCGCTCAAGGTGGCGCTCCCCGCGTCACCGAAGGCCGACGGGCCCGCGAACGAGACCTCGACCTGCCACACCACGCTGCGCCACGGCACGCCGAGCGCCGCGCGCACCCACGGGAGCACCATCGCGTCGGCCCCCCCGGGCGCGTAGAGCACCCGCGCGCCGACGCCTACGGAGAAGGGCCGCGCCTCGGCGGGTGGCGGCGGCAGCGGCGGCGGCGCGGGTGCCGTCACCGTCGGCGTCGACGACACGGGCGCGGGCAGCATGGCGGCCTGCACGGCCTCGGCGACGCGCAGCGCGAACAGGCCCGCGGCCTCGGGCTCGCGCGCGTCGACCTCGACCCGCGTGGGAGCGCGCCGCGGGGCCGTCACCCACGCCGCGAGGGCGGCCTCCGTGGGCGCCTCGATGCGCACCTCGACGATCGCGCCGGACGCGGTCTCGGCGACGGCGAGCGTGCGGTGCCCGAGCGATGCGAGCGCATCGCGGACGCGCGCCGTGAGGGCCGAAGGCGCGGCGCCCGCGATGCGCACCGGGAGCTCCTGCGCGTGCACAGACTGAAGGGTGCTGAGGGCGAGCGCGACGGCCACGCACACGCCAGGGTGACGGGTCACCGCGGGAGGATACCCCGCGCGAAGGGCGCGAAGGGCCCGTCGGGGTCGCGCGCGAGGTAGCGCTCCGCGGCGTCGCGCGCGCCCGCCTCGTCGCCCGCGGCGTGGAGCGCCTGCACACGGCGCCCGCGGGCCTCGTGCGCGAGGGGGCCGTCGGGCGCCTCGCGGAGGCAGAGTTCGAACCACCGGGCCGCCTCGGCGGGGGCGCGAAAGGTGTCGAGCGAGAGGACGCCG
Source organism: uncultured delta proteobacterium (assembly GCA_903885885.1). Taxonomy (GTDB): domain Bacteria; phylum Myxococcota_A; class Polyangia; order Polyangiales; genus CAISKJ01. The sequence continues at coordinate 28 of CAISKJ010000844.1, read as the reverse complement.
AGCACGAAGGCCGCGCGCGACGCCTCCG
>CAISKJ010000843.1 GCA_903885885.1 uncultured delta proteobacterium | reverse complement strand
GGCGTGCCCGAGATCTACCGCTACAAGCTCGAGGGCCTGCGCCCGCGGCTCCGCGGCGCCGACGCGCCCTTCGTGCTTCGGAGCGTGTACACCGCGCTCGACGAGGGTGAGATCAAAGACGCCATCGACGCCGTGGTGGCGCGCTTCGGCGACGTGTCCGTGGGCAGCTATCCCCGCTGGCGCGACCCCGAATACGCCGTGCGGGTCACCTTCGACGGCCGCGACGGCGCGCGCGTGGTCGAGGCTGCCGAGGCCTTCGTGGCGCTGCTCCCCGCGGGCGCGCTCATCCGTTCGGAGTAGCCACCGACTCGTTGCGGGGGGCCATCGGCGTGTTGGCCGCGGTGGGCGTCCCGAAGAGCCCCGCGTCGCCCGCGATCACGGACTCGTTGCGCAGGCGCCACGCGCCGCCGCTGGCCTCCCACGCCTCTTCGACGAGGCTCTCGCGCACGTCGGTGCTGTCGGTGCCGCGCGTCCACACCACGCGCAAACGCGCGGTGCTGCGCTCCGACGCCGTGCGCAGCGACTCGACCTCGATGTCCATCACGTGCACGACCACGCCCCAGCCGCGGTGGTGCTGCACGAAGGCCTCGCGGATCGCGGGCAGCACGGCCGCCTCGGCCACGGGCACGCGGCCCCAGCGCAGGTCGTCGTGAAAGAGCGCCGCGGTCTCATCGAACGACTGCCGCGTGGCGGCGCCGCAGGCTGCGAGCGTAACGAGCGCGAGGGCGAGGAGGCGCGAGGGCGAGGTCACGCGCGCACGCTAGTTCGGCGGCGCGGGCGGGGCGTAATTTCGTGCGAGTTTTTCGCGGGAAGTGTGGGCGTGCGTTCGGGTCAGTTGGGCATCACCTCGACGAGCGCGCGCACCTCGGTCTCGAGGGTCTCGCCGTCGAGGCGCGCCGCCGCGAGGCGGCTGTCGGTGAGCCCCGCGGCGCGCGCGAAGCGCTCGTCGACGGCGGCGTGGATGCGCTCGAGCGCCTCGACGTGCTGCTCGATGCGCCGGTCGAGTACGGGCACGCTGGCGCCGTTGAGGCTCGCCATCGCGACGCGCTGCGCGGCGATGTCGGCGAGCGCGCTCCACGCGTGCTCGATGCGCTCGGCGGTGGGCTCGTCGAGCGCCTCGAGCGACGGCGAACCCTCGATGCGACGGCGCAGCGAGACCGCGCGCAACAGGTGCTCGCCCGCAGCGGCCGGCGTGGCCCGCGCGTGCGACGAGAGCGCGTACGCGATGCCGTCGTCGGCCGGCAGGAGCAGCGTGACCGAGGCCACGAGGCCCGACACCACGAGCGCCGCGGCGCGCACCGCGACGGAGCCTTCGCCGCCATAGGTGACGGCCACGTGCGCCGCGCAGGCGCCCGCGAGCGCGCTCACCGCGCCGTGCGCGACGCGCCAGCGGGCGGTGCGTCCGCGCATCGAGCGCGGGGCGAGCGCGAGGGCTACGAAGGCCGCGCCCGCCGCCGTGGCCCCGTCGCTCGCGAGGCCGTGAAACGCGAGCGCCGCGAGCGCGCCCGCCGCCACCGTGAGCGCGCCGAAGCCCTCGCAGGCGACGCCGGCCACCGTGACCCCGGCCGCGATCGACGCGACCGCCGCGGCCCCGACGGGCATCTCGAACAACAGCGGCGCGGCGACCAGCGCCCCACCCATCAGTGCGACCGTTGCGACTCCACGCATGATTCGCGTCTCCTCGTTGGGTGGTCTGGGTGTCAGTAGGCCGACGAGCTGCGGAGGGCGGCGCGGTGCCGCGCGTTCGAGCCGAGCCCGTAGGCGCGGCCGGCCTCCGACGCGGGGGCCACGTTGGCGAAGTTGGTGCTGTCGCTCTGAAACTGCGTAATCTGCGCGGCGCGCTCGGCCGAAGGGGCCGCCGCTTGAATGCGCGCGAGGGCCGCGAGGTTCTGCTGCGTGATGGCCTGCGCCTCGGCCACGCGGCCGTCGCGCCACGCGCCCACGGCGTCGAACTGGCGCGCCGCGATCACCGTCGACTCGGCCTCGCCGAACACCGCCGCGTCGCGCGACGCCACGGCCTCGGCCTCGGTGCCCACCACGGCGAGGGCGAGCGCGCCCGTGTCGACGCTCGCGTCGCGCCCCTCGGGCACCACGTGCCACGCGACGTGGGCCGCGAGGGAGCCCGCGCTGGCAGCGCCCGCGGAGGGGGCGTCGACGGCGAGGTCGAGCACGAGGCGCCGCTCGTCGCCCGCGAAGAGCGCGCCCACCGGGAGCCGCACGGTCTGACCGCTCACCGTCGCCTCGCAGCCGTAGGCGCGCGTGAGGCGCCACCCCGCCGGGAGCGTCACCTCGGCCACGGCGCGCTCCACCGTGGTGCGCGTGGCCTGCTGCAGCTCGCGCGAGAGAAACGCCCGCATCTGCGCGCCGTCGCGCATGAACTCGTAGTTGCCGCGGCCCGCGTCGGCGAGGCGCGCCATGTAGTGCTCGTCGTAGTCGGCGCCGACGCCGAGCGACGAGAGCATCACGCCCTGGTCGGCGCGGGTGCGCACCTCCTGGGCGATGGTCTCGAGGTCGCGGTTGGAGCCGTCGCGCCCGTCGGACATGAGCACCACGCGGCGCACCAGCGTGGAGGGCGCCTCGACGAGGGTCTGCGCGCCCATCGAGAGGCCCGACGGGATGTTGGTGCCGCCCTCGACCGCGATGGTGGGCACCGTCACGTGCATCTGCGCGCGCACGTCGCCCACCCGCGCGAGCGGCTGCACCACGCGGGCCGAGTCGCTGTAGGTGACCAGCGAGATGCGGTCGTCGTCGCGCATGCGGTCGACCACCTCGAGCACCGACTGCTTCGCCTGCGCGAGCTTCTCGCCGCTCATCGAGCCCGACACGTCGAGTACGAGCGCCATCGCCACGGGGCGCGTCGAGCCCGCGGGCATCGCGCGGTCGTCGGCGGCCACGCGCAGCTCGGCGAACACCTGACGCGTCCCGTTGGCGGCCACGCCGGCCTGCGCGAGCGCGAGGCGCCCGTGGGCCCAGGGGCCGCGAAACTCGACGCGCGGCGCCTGCCCCGGCGCGGCGTGGGTCACCGTGGTGACGCCGTGGAGGCCCGACGACGTCGTGGGCGCGGCGCTCCCGTGCTGCGGCGCGCGCAGGAGCACGATGCCCCCCGCGGCCAGCGCGACGGCGCCTCCCGCGAGGGTGCGGGCGATCTTGCGTTGAGTGAGCAGGGCGTGCAGGTGCTTCATGGCGGTTCTCCTCGTGGGCGCGGACCCGTACGGGTGCGCCGCGACGGCCGCTCCCTCGTGCGCGGTGCCTGCGCGGGAGCGTCGTCGCGGCGTCGACCCTTCGCCGTCGCGCGAAGTGGCTCCGACGTAGCTCGGCCGTCGGCGATCTACGCCGCCGTGACATTTCCGTCAGTGTGGGAGCGGGCGGTAGCCCGAGAGGAGGGGGCGCGGTCTCAGTCGGCGCAGGCGGCGTCGATGGCGGCCATCACGTCGGCGGTGAGCTTGGGCACCACCGCGAGCGCGCCGAGGTTCTCGTGCACCTGCGACACGCGGCTCGCGCCGAGGATCACCGTGCTCACGTGCGGGTTCTTGAGGCACCACGCGATGGCGAGCTGCGCCATCGGCACGCCGAGGTCGCTCGCAATCTTCGCGAGCTTGCGCGCCTTCTCGATCCCCCTGGGGTCGAGGATCGACGAGCGCAGCCACTCCATGCCCGCGAGCGTGGCGCGCGACCCCTCGGGCACCGCGTCGTTGTATTTGCCCGTGAGAAGCCCCGAGGCGAGGGGGCTCCAGGTCGTAGTGCCGAGGCCGAGGTCGCGGTAGAGCGGGGCGTACTCCTGCTCCACGCGATTGCGGTGGAGGAGGTGATACTGCGGCTGCTCCATCACGGGCTTGTGGAGGTGGTGCTTGTCGGCGATCTCCCACGCGGTGCGAATCTCGTCGGCGCTCCACTCCGAGGTGCCCCAGTAGAGCGCCTTGCCCGAGCGCACGATGTCGTGCATGGCCCACACGGTCTCTTCGACGGGCGTCTCGGGGTCGGGGCGGTGGCAGAAGATCAGGTCGACGAAGTCGAGCTGCAGCCGCGCGAGCGACCCGTCGATCGCCTGCATGAGGTACTTGCGGTTCAGCGTGTTCTGCTCGTTGACGCCCTTGTTGATGCCCCAGAAGAACTTGGTCGACACCGCGTAGCTCGAGCGCCGCCAGCCCACCTTCTTGAGCACGCTGCCCATGATGGTCTCGCTCTGACCGCGCGCGTACACCTCGGCGTTGTCGAAGAAGTTCACCCCCGCCTCGTACGCGGCCGTCATGCACTCGCGCGCAAGGTCGTCGTTGAGCTGCTTGCCGTAGGTGACCCACGATCCGAAGGAGAGCTCGCTCACCTTCAACCCCGCCCTGCCCAGCCGTCGGTACTGCATCGATTGCTCCTCGTGTGCGCGGTCAGATGGTCGCGCGAAGGTCGTCGTTTCGCCCGCTCGCGCGCGGGGCGCCCAGCAGGGCCGCCGCGCAGGGCATGAGCACCTCGCGCCGCGCCGAGGCCAGCGCCGCGCGCTGATCGGCGCCCGTCGCGAGGCCGTGCGCGCGCCACGTCGCGTCGTCGACCGTGGACGGCGCCGCGCGGGGGCCGTCGAGGCCCGCCATCGCCTCGGCGAAGGCCGCGCGCGCCGCGTCGCGCACGTCGTCGCCGCCCTGTGCGATGGCCCACGCCACGAAGCGCCACGCGAGCGCCGCGTGCCGCCCCTCGTCGTCGGCGATGCGCGTGAGGTCGGCGCGTACGCCAGGGAGCGCGCAGCCTTCGGCCCGCCGCCGCGCGACGAGGGCCGCCGCCGTCTCGCCCACGCACCCTTCGGCCACGGCCGCGCGCACCGCGCCCGCGAGGCTCACCGCGCCGAGCGCGCCGGTGACGTCGAGCGCGCCGGGG
>CAISKJ010000842.1 GCA_903885885.1 uncultured delta proteobacterium | reverse complement strand
TGGTCACGGGGGCGGGCGGCTCTTCGGTGTCTGACTCCCTGGGACGTTCGGTCGTGGGGTCCATCCGTGCGTCCTTCGGTGGGGGGTGTCGGCTTCGCGCCAGGCCCGTCGCTCAGCGTGCGCAGAGCACATGATAGTGCTTCTTGCCCTTGCGGAGAACCACGTATCCGCCCGCCAGCACGTCTTCGGGCCCGAGCACGCGCTGCGGGTTCTTCTCGACCACGTCGTTCACCGACACGCCGCCCTGCTCGACGCCCGTGCGCGCCTGCGATTTCGACGGGTAGAGCCCCGCGGCCACGAGCACCGCGACGAGGCCCGCCTCGGGCGTGCCCAGCGTCGAGGCCGCGAGGTCGGACCGCGGCGCCTCGGCGACCATCGCCTCGAGGTCGGCCTGCGAGAGGGCGCGCCAGTCGCTCACGCCGAAGAGGCCCTTCGCCGCGCGCGTGGCCTCGGCCACCGCGGCCTCGCCGTGCACGAAGCGGGTGAGCTCGGCGGCGAGCCTGCGCTGCCCCTCGCGCTTCGACGGGTCGCTCCGCTGCGCGTCCATCACGGCGTCGATCTCGGCGCGCGTGAGAAAGGTGAAGTACGCGAGAAAGCGCTCGACGTCGGCGTCGTGCGTGTTGAACCAGTACTGGTAGAACTCGTACGGCGACGTGAGGGCGGGGTCGAGCCACACGGAGCCCTTCTCGGTCTTGCCCATCTTGGCGCCCGAGGTCGTGGTGAGGAGCCGCACGGTGAGCCCGTGGCTCTCGGCGTCGCGCATGCGCCGCAGGAGGTCGACGCCCGACACGATGTTGCCCCACTGGTCGCTGCCCCCGAGCTGCAGCGTGCACCCGTAGCGGTCGTAGAGGGCCACGAAGTCGTACGACTGCAGGAGCATGTACGAGAACTCGGTGTACGACAGCCCCTGCTCGCGCGTGAGCCGGTCTTTCACGGCGTCGCGCTGCACCATCGCGTTGACCGAGAAGTGCTTGCCCACGTCGCGCAGAAACTCCACGTAGTTGAGCGCGGTGAGCCACTCGGCGTTGTCGACCATCACGGCCGCGTTGGGTTTCGAAGCGTCGAAGTCGAGGTAGCGCCCGAGCTGCGCGCGCAGGCCCGCGAGGTTCACGTCGAGCGACTCGCGCGTGAGGAGGGTGCGCTCGGCCTGCTTGCCGCTCGGGTCGCCGATGAGGCCCGTGCCGCCGCCCACCACCGCGATGGGCCGGTGCCCCGCGCGCTGCAGCCGCACGAGGTTGACGATCTGCAGGAGGCTCCCCACGTGGAGGCTCGCCGCGGTGGGGTCGAAGCCGATGTAGCCCGTCACCATGCCCGAAGCGAGCGCCTTGCGGAGCGCCGCTTCGTCGGTCGACTGGTGAAAGAGTCCGCGAGATTGAAAGTCGTCGACGAGGTTCATGACGTTCACGAGAGGGAGGGGAGGTTGAGCCGGCCGAGCGTCTGCTCGACGCCGTGGGCGACCGCGAGCAGGCGCGGCTCTTCGAAAGCGGGCGCGATGAGCTGGAGCCCCACGGGGAGCCCTGACGAAGCCCCGAGGCCCGCCGGGAGCGACAGCGCGGGGACGCCCGCGAGGGAGGCCGGCAGCGTGCACACGTCGGCGAGGTACATGGCCAGCGGGTCGTCGACGCGCTCGCCGAGCTTGAAGGCCACCGTGGGCGAGGTGGGCGTGGCGATCACGTCGACCTTCGCGAAGGCCTCGGTGAAGTCTCTCGCGATGAGCGCGCGCACGCGCTGGGCCTTGCCGTAGAAGGCATCGTAGTAGCCCGCCGAGAGGGCAAAGGTGCCGAGCACGATGCGTCGCTTCACCTCGGGGCCGAAGCCGCGCTCTCGCGTCGCGCCGTACATCGCGCGGAGGTTGGCGCCGGGCACGCGCAGGCCGTAGCGCACGCCGTCGAAGCGCGCGAGGTTGGAGCTCGCCTCGGCCGGCGCGAGCACGTAGTAGGTGGCCACCGCGTGCTCGGTGTGGGGCATCGAAATCTCGATGAGCTCGGCCCCCGCCGCGGCCATCGCGTCGAGCGCCGCGCGCACGCCCGCGGCCACGTCGGCGTCGAGGCCCGCGCCGAAGTACTCGCGCGGAACGCCCACGCGCAATCCCCGCAACACCTCGGCGCCGCGCGCGAGGTCGACGCGCTCCACAGGTCGATCGACGCAGGTCGCGTCGTGGGGGTCGTAGCCCGCGATGGCCTCGTAGAGCGCGCTCGCGTCGGCCACCGAGGCGGCGAAGGGAGACACCACGTCGAGCGACGACGCGAAGGCCACGAGGCCGTAGCGCGAGACCCTCCCCCAGGTGGGCTTGAGCCCCACGACGCCGGTGAGGGCCGCGGGCTGGCGCACCGAGCCGCCCGTGTCG
>CAISKJ010000841.1 GCA_903885885.1 uncultured delta proteobacterium | reverse complement strand
GGGGCGCGTTGTGCGAGGGCGCCGCGCGGGGCTTCCACACGGCGAAGTCGTTGGGCAGCGGACCGGGCAGCGTGGGCTGCGCGGTGCGCTCCAACAGATGAAACGCGTTCGAGGCGGTGATTGCGAGGGGCTCTCCCCGGGCGCGGCCGCCGCCGTCGAGCCACGCGCGGGCGGCCTCGTAGCTCGCGAGCAGCGTGGGGTGCTGCGGGTCGACGGCGACGCCCTGCTGCAGGCGGTCGAGGGCGCCCTCGACGTCGCCGCGCGCGTTGGCCACGCACGCGAGGTACGCGTAGGCCACGCCGGGGAGCGCGTAGCCCAGCGCGAGGGCGCGCGTGAGGTGAACCTCGGCCTCGTCGAGGGAGCCCGCCTCGTAGAGCGCCACGCCCAGGTCGAGGTGCGCCGGCGCGTGGTCGCCGAGGCGCGCGAGAATGGCGCGGCGCTCGTCGACGCCCTCGCGGTACAGTGACTTGAGTCCCTTGTTGGTATCAAACCATCGTGCCATACGCTCGCCGTCTTCGGGCGAGGCGTCGAAGGGCACCTTGAACTCTTGAAAGTCGCCCGTGAAATACACCTCGCGGTCGAGCCACCCGGCGGCCTCGGCGTCGTGAAAGTCGCGCGTCCCCGGGTACACCGACAGGCACGAGAACAAGCACTCGTGGGGCCGCGCGCGCTCGAGAAAGGCCAGCGACTCTTCGAACTCGCCCCACCCCTCGCGGCGGTTGCCCACCATCATGTAGTAGCGCACGCGGATGCCGTACTTCTTGGCGAGCTCCGTCGAGGCGATGATCTCGTCGACGGTGATCTTCTTGTCGATGGCGGCGAGCACCGAGGGGGAGCCCGACTCGACGCCGAGGCTCATGCGCTGGCAGCCCGCGAGGCGCATCTCGTAGAGGAGCTCGTCGCTCAGCACGTCGACGCGCGTGTCGCAGCTCCACACGAAGCGCAGGCCCCGCGCGCGGATGCCGCGGCAGAGTTCCAACACGCGCTTGCGGTTGGTGGTGAAGGTGTCGTCCTTGATCTGGATCATCTTCACGGGGAGGCGCGCGAGCACGCGCTCGAGCTCATTGAGCACGTAGCCCACCGAGTTGCCGCGAAAGCCTCGCCCCCAGGTGGTGTCGGCGCCACAGAAGGTGCACTGCCAGGGGCACCCGCGCGACGTCATGAGAATGTGCGTGTCGAAGTGGTCGAACACCGACGCGAGCGTGTCGAGGTTGGCGATGTTGTCGCGCGAGGGGCCCTGCGCGATGACCCCCTGGGCGCGGTACCAGGCGCCCGCGAGGCCTGCGAGGGAGCGCCCTTCCGTAAGTCGTTCGATGAGTTCGAGGAGGGTGGTTTCGCCCTCGCCGGTGACCACCGTGTCGATCTCGGGGTGGTGCGCGAGCATCTCGCGGGCGAGGGGCGTCGCGTGGGGGCCGCCGATCACCACGTGGGCGCGCGGGTGGCGCTTGCGAATCTCGCGCGCGACGAGGGCCACGCCGCGGCGGTTGGCCGTCCAGCATGACATGCCCCACAGGTCGGCCTCCACCGAGGCGACGACGTGCTCGACGTGCTTCCACGCGAAGCCCGAGAGGTTGAACACCTTCACGTCGTGGCCCGCGCGGATGCACTGCGCCGCGAGGGTGAGCAGCCCGAAGGGAATTTGAAAGAAGTCGGGGTCGAGGTCGCCCGGCTCGATGTCGCCGGGCGGGCCGTCGACGGGGTCGGGGTCTTCGTTACGGAGGGGGATCTTCCACGGGGGCGCGTAGGCGAGCACGATGCGCAGGGGCGCGCGATCGTACAGAAGTCACTGCGCGGGCGGGAGGGCGGCGGGCGCCGTCGGCGCGAGCGCGTCGAGGGTGACCGCGGCGGCCTGGATGACCGCCGCGATGCGCACGGCGTCGTGCACGTGGTCTTCGGTGAGCCCGCCGTCGAGGGCGACCTTCTCGTGGGCCTTGAGGCACGCCTCGCAGGCGTTGATGGCGCTCACGGCCAGCGAGAAGAGCTCGAAGTCGACCTTGGTGGTCGCGGGCTTCACGAGGCGGTTCATGCGCAGGCGCGCGGGCTTCTCGCTGTACGACGGCTTCTCGATCAGGTGGCGGAAGCGGTAGTACACGTTGTTCATCGCCATGAGCGAGGCGGCGGCGAAGGCGTCGTCGATCACGGCGGCGTCGACCTCGGCGCGCGCGTCGGCCACCGTGGCGTCGCGGAGGGCCGCGTTGCGCGAGGCCACCGCCGAGGCGACGGCCACGCCCCAGCGCTGCGCGGGGGTGAGCGCGCCGCCCTGGAGCACCGACTGGAGGTTGAGCTTCACGTCGCGGGCCCAGTCGGGCATCGCGTCGCGCAGGAGGTCGAGGTGCTTCATGGCATCAGCCTCCGAGGGTGGCTTCGCCCTGCTTCCAGTTGCAGGGGCAGAGCTCGTCGGTCTGCAGGGCGTCGAGGATGCGCAGCGACTCGTCGACGTTGCGGCCCACCGAGAGGTCGTTGACGCTCACGTGGCGGATGACGCCCGTGGGGTCGACGATGAAGGTCGCGCGCAGCGCCACGCCGTCGGTCTTGTGCAGCACGCCGAGGGCCGCCGAGAGCTCGCGCTTGATGTCCGCGAGCATGGGGAAGGGGAGGCTCTTCAGGTCGGCGTGGTGCGTGCGCCACGCGTGGTGCACGTAGTGGCTGTCGGTGCTGGCGCCGAGCACCTGCGCGTCGCGGTCGGCGAAGTCTTTGTTGCGACGGCCGAACTCGGCGATCTCCGTCGGGCAGATGAAGGTGAAATCCATCGGCCACAGGAACAGCACGAGCCACTTGTCGGGGTAGCTCTTGTCCGTAATCTCAGCGAACTCCTTCGACTTCTCGAGGCTCACCACGGCCTGAAGCTTGAACTCGGGGATGCGGTCGCCAACGGTCAACATGGTCTTCGTCTCCTGCGTCACAGGGCGGCTCACGTGTCGCCCTACGCAGGGGAAGATGCACCCCGTCCCGTGATCGTTCCATGACAACGTTCCGATGAGTGTGATAGGCAGGGGTTATCATGCAGTTCGCGCCGCACCCGTGCACGCTGCGCCAGCTCCAGTACGCCGTGGCGGTGGGCGACGCGCTGAGCTTTCGTCGGGCCGCCGAGCGGTGCCGCGTGTCGCAGCCGGCGCTCTCGGCGCAGGTGGCCGAGCTCGAGGCGGCGCTGGGCGTCGCGCTCTTCGAACGCGACCGGCGCCGGGTGATCGTCACGCCCGCGGGGGTCGAGGTGCTGGCGCGCGCGCGGGCGCTCCTCGTCGACGCCGACGACCTCGTCGAGGCCGCGCGGCGCGTGGGCGACCCCTTCTCGGGCACGTTGCGCGTCGGGGTGATCCCCACGCTGTCGCCGTACCTGCTCCCGTCGGTGGTGCCGGCCATCCGCGCGGCGC
>CAISKJ010000840.1 GCA_903885885.1 uncultured delta proteobacterium | reverse complement strand
GGCCTCGTTGGCGGCCAGCGCGGTCATCGGGCAGCGGTTGGCCACCGCGCCCGGGAGGGGCAGCGCCGGCGTCTCGTAGCCGCTCGTGGCGGCGCCCTCGTACACGACGATGTTGCGGCGCGGGCCGAAGTCGAGGTCGTACACAACGGCGAGGAAGTGCCCCCCGAGCTGAATGAGGTTGACGTTCTCCCGCGCGGCGTCGTCGCCGCGCTCGGCGATGGCGATGTTGGTCACGCCGCCGCGCGACGAGGGGCCCACGGCGGCGGCCACGGTGGCGGTCACGTCGGTGATGAACGTGCCCCAGTAGGCCGTGCGCGTCGTGGTGGGGCGGGTGCTGGAGTAGAAGCGCGGCACGCCCTCGAGGGCGCGCGTGGTGGCGCTGGCGCCGGTGCCGAGGATCACCTGGCGCGGCGACCCCGCGGGGCCCGCGGGCACGCGCGGCGGCCACGCGGGGAGCGCGGTGTTGTTGTAGTACGCGGTGAAGCCCGAGAAGAGGCGCGCCCAGCGCACGCGGCCGCCGCGGGGAATCTGCACGTGGAGCTGGCCGCGCGCGAAGGTGGTGGGCGTCGAGACCTCGCCCCACGCGTCGGTGGTGAGGCCGCCGCGCACCGACTCGGCGAAGGCGGCCTGGAGGGTCTGCGCGGGCGCTTCGGGCGCGACGGCGAGGGCCCCGAGGGCGACCGCGACGCTACAGGCCCACCGGGATCGACTGGACCTCGACGCCGCTGTCAGAACGCTGGAAACGAAGGAGTTCATCAGGGTTTTCGCTCTCTGCCAGAAACGCCGCGACGGGTCCAAAGAACTCGGCGGCCTCGTCGGTGCTGCAGCGCGCGAGCTGCTCGTAGAGCACGTCGGGCTTGTGAAAGCTGGTGGCCCGCACGCTGCCATCGTCGGCGTACTCCACCTGCCCCACGAGGTGCGCGAACACCTCGTGAAAGGGGTGCTCGCTCGTGAGAAACACGGCCACCCCGGTGGACCACGCCTCGTCGACGACGTCGATAAGGAGTTCACCCCCCGACGAGAGGGCGACGAGCAGCGGGGCCGTCTCGCCCGGGTCTTCGGGGTCGCGCGTCTCGTCGAAGGCGCAGAACTCCTCGCCCGAGCGGTTGATCTTCACGAGGAGGTCGGGCGTGTGGGCCACGTCGATCACCGCGTAGAGGGTGTGCGCCTCGTCGCGCAGGGCCCAGCGCACGCGGTCGCGGGGCTCGTTGCGAAACGCGGTGAGCAGGTCGTCGGGCGTGAGCTCGCCGTCGTCGACGGGGGGCGCCGCGACCTCGGGCTGCATCTCGACGGAGAAGAAGGTCTGCCCCGCGGCCACCTGGTCGCCGTGGTTGAGCGCGCACTCGGTGATGCCCGTGCTGTTCACGTAGGTGCCGTTGGCGCTCTGCAGGTCGCGGAGCACCGCGCGCGCGCCGTCGTAGTACACCGCGAGTGCACGTCGGAGAGCCACTCGTCGGGCACGTACACGTCGGCCACGGCCGAGCGGCCTACGGTGCGCGGGCTGCGCTCGGCGGTCACCACGACCTGATGGCCGATGGCCGCACCCTGAATCACGGTGAGAATGAGGGGCATGGGATGGGTATGGAGCGCCTGTGCGAGAGGGAGATTGAAGGGGACTGCTACCCGACGTCGGCGATCGCGTCGGTCTCGGTCTCGACGCCGTCGGGCGTGACGCGAAAGCGCAGGAGCGACTCGCCCGCGTGCCCTTCGGCCACGAAGGTGTCGACGGGCCCGAAGAAGGTGTTCGCCTCTTCGAGCGTGCACGTCGGCAGAAACGCGCGCAGCACGCGCGGGTCGTAGTAGCGAAACAGCATGCGCCCGCGGTGCTCGACGCGTACGCGCAAGAAGCGCCGCAGATGCCGTCGCAGGTCGCGGGGCTCGGCGCCGCTCGCGAGAAACACCCCCCACGCGCGCCCCCAGGCGTTGCCCAGAAGATCGCCGAGCACGGCCGAACCGCGGGGCACGGCCACGAGGTAGGGCGCCACGTCGG
>CAISKJ010000839.1 GCA_903885885.1 uncultured delta proteobacterium | reverse complement strand
GCCGGTCGCCGCGGAGCTTCGGCGGCGCCTCGGCCACGCCGGGCGCGAGCTTCACGTAGGTCTCTTCGTGGACGCGCTGCCAGCGGGCCTTGAGCGACGCCCTGCGCTTGGCCGCGCTGCCCGTCACGAGCGCGCCGGGCGTGCCCGCCGTGGCCGGGTCTTCGTCGCCCTTGCGGTGCTCCACCGCGGGGGCCGCGGAGCGCAGCACCTCGCCGATGGGGTGCATGTAATAGTCGGCGGCCTCGCGCAAGAAGCGCAACAGGTCGTCGGGAAACACCGCGTCGGCTTCGATGAGGTGAAAAATGGGCTTGATGACCTCGACGGGCACACCGGGCGGGGGCTTCGTCGAGGTGCTGAGCACGTAGCCCACGAGGCGCTTGCCGTGTACGGGCACGATGACCCGCACGCCCACCGCGACGTGCCGCGCCATGCCCGCGGGCACCGCGTAGGTGAGCCCGCCCCGGAGCGGGAGCGGCACCGCCACCTCGCAATAGAGCGACGGGGCAGACTCGGGGGCCACCGCGAAGAGTTCTGGTTGGCGCAGACTCATGATGCGATGTTGTACCCCCAACGCGCGCGCGCATGAAATCATCGGTGGACAGGTTATGTCCATCACGGAGATCCTTTGGAAGCGTCGATCTGGAACGAGCCCGCCGTCGAGGGCGTGCGAACGCTGCGTGTAGAAGCGGGCCCGTGGGCGCTGAGCCCCGACGACCAGTGGCTCGCGTGGGCCGACGCGCGCGCTGACGAGGCGGGCAACACGACGGTGCGGTGCGCCGAGGTGTCGACGGGGCGCGTGGTGTTCGAGAAGCGCGGCGCCGCGGTGAAGGCGCTCGGGTGGGCCTCGGCCGAGCAGCTCGTGGTGGTGCGCGCCGAGGCGAAGGTGAACGCGCGCGCGGTGCTCTTCGCGGTGCCCGACGGCGGCGTGCTCGGGAGCGTGGCGCTCGAGTCGCTGCCGGGCTCGCGCTGCAAGGTCGAGGCGGCGAGCGGCGCCCCCGTGGTGCTCGTGGCGCCGGTGCGCTGGCACGCCTCGCCGCGCACGAAGGAGCCCGCGCGGCGCCTCGCCTACGTGCTGCGCACCGAGCCGCTGGAGGTGATCGCGCGCTACGACCCCGACGAGAGCGCGGCGCTCCCGCGCGTGCCCGAGGTGCGCATGGCGGTGGCCTCGCTCGCGCCCGACGGGCACCGGCTCCTCGTGTGGCAGGGGGCTCCGTCGGTGAAGGGGCTGCTCGGCGTGGCCGAGGGCGCGGTGCTCTCGTACGCGTGGTCGAAGGGGCGCGACGTGAAGCTCGCCGAGGCGGGGCACCAGGTCGACGAGGTGGCGTGGCTGGGGCCCGACACGGTGGCGCTGCGCAGCGCGGCGGGCGACGAGCTCGCGCACCGCGGCGACCTCGACGTGGTCGACCTCGCGCGCGGCGTGTCGCTCTACAGCTCCGTGGGCGAAGACCAGCCCGACGGGTGGATGAGCGGGCGCTCGACGGTCGACGTTCACCCCGACCGCGACCGGCTGCTGGTGACGGGCCGCGCGGCCACCGGGGCGACGGGGGCGCGGGCCTGGAGCGGCCTCGTGCGCGCGGTCGACCCCGCGGCGGTGCTCGCCACGAAGCCCCGCGCGGTCGCGGGCAACGTCGAGGCCGCGATGGGGGCCGCGTGGCTGCCGGCGGTCGTCGGCGGCGTGGTGCTGCTGCGCGCGCGCACGCAGCGCGAGGCCGAGCTCGTGCGCGTGAGCGCGCTCGACGCCGAGGCCGACGGGGCGTCGCGCGTGGCCGTCGGGCTCGTGGGCAAGAAGCCCTCGGGGGGCCGCGTGGCGCGCAGCCCCGGCGCGACGATGCTCGTGGTGCGGTGGCGCGTCGAGCCCGAGAACTCGGTGAAGCGCAGCAGCACCGGGTCGCGCTACCTCGACGGTCCGCTGTCGGCTACGCGCCTCGCCTTCGTCGACGCGGCGCGGCTCCTGACGTAGCGCGCGCGGTGCTTCAGCGCGGCAGGCAGGCGGCGAGGAGGGGTGTCTTGTAGTTCGAGAACACGCCCTCGAAGGCGGCGCCCGGCGAAGGGCGATACTCGGTGCCGTTGACCGTGAAGTAGTACTGAAGCGTCGTGGAGACGAGCGCGCCGTCGGGCGACGCGGTGAGCGCGAAGCGCGGGCACGCCGTGAGCGCGGGGAGGTCGGGCAGCGGGTCGACGCCGCGCAGGTCGACGGTGTAGCGGGCGTTGTTGCCCACGCGGCGTTCGAAGCTCACGTAGCGCGTGGCGAAGGCGCCCGTGGTGCCGAAGCGGTAGCGCATCTGCACGTCGAGCTGACGCCACAGGTCGGGGTTGTCACGATCGGTGACGCCCGCCTTCCACACATCGAACGAGAGCGAGCGAATGGCGGCGCGCTGACGGGCCCACGTCTCGTACGTCCACGGCGGCGTGAGGGGGCGGCGGTCGGCGTCGCAGGCGAGGCCGTTGTTGCAGGTGGCGCGCGAGATCACCACGGCGCCGTCGCCCACCCAGCCGGGCGCGCGGGGGTTGGGGCCCACGGCGAACACGTAGTTGTTGCCGTAGTTGGAATCCCACGCGGTGCAGCCCCAGCGGTTGGTCACCTGAAACCACAGCGCGAGGTTGCCGCTCGCGTCGGGCAGGGTGATCACCGCGGGCGACGGCGTCTGCGCCGAGACGGGGGCTACCGGGAACGACAGCGTGGCGCCGCCGTTCACGCGGTAGAAGCCCGTAATGGCCCACGCGGGGTTGCCGTTGATCTCGCCGCGACACTGCGGCAGGCGCGCGGCGTCGTACACCACGCGGAGGGCAGTGCCGGCGGCGAGGGTGCCCGCGACGGCGCGGCTCCAGTCGGCGCGAAAGGTGATGGTCGTGGCATCGACCGCGGAGATGGTCGACCCCGACTCGTCGAGGAGCTCGTGTCCGCAGCCCGTCGCCATCACGGCGGCCAGCACAATTCCTGTCGCGCGCATCGTCGTCGCTCCCCGTTCCGTTGGAGGGCGGGCTACACAACCTGGCGACGCGCGTCAACGTCGCGCCGCGCGATGCGCGTCACGACCCACCCGGCAGCCCGGGACACGAGCCCGGCATCGCCGCCGCCTGGGCGTCCAGCCAGGCGAGACGCGCGGCGATCCAGTCGCGCAGGGAGGTGACTTCGGCCGCGTAGGTCGGATGGTTTGCGCAGTTGGGAAAGGTGGGCGTGCCGATCGTCGGCCAGCGTGCCTGATCACGGGCGCGGGCGGCGGCGGTGAACGCGACCCAGGTCGCGATGCGCGCTTCGAAGGTCGCCAGCGCGAGCGGGCCCCGCCGCAGCTCTTGATAGCGGCACTTCCACGCGCCGAGAAAGCTCGGCGCTGCGTAGAGCGCGAGCCAGTATGCCGGAACGTTGTCGGGAGGGGGCCGCGCGATCTGGTACGCCCAGTTGTCGGTTCGGCAGTTGTACCCGGTGACGTTGCCGTTCGCGAAGGCGAGATCGAAGTCCCACAGCGGGCCCATGCCGATGCGGCCGCCGGCGCTGTCGGCGTCCCGGGTCATGTAGATGCTGTGAACGTAGCCGTCCCAGTTGTTGGTGACCTCCTCGACGATGCCCCGGTCGATCCATGACCGCTGATCGATGACCGCCGTGTGGTCGGCGGGCCTCGCGGTGATCGCGTCTTCCATGCGCTGAAAGGCGCCGAGCACGTACTGCCGCTGGTCGGCGGTGATCCGATCGACGTCGGGGTAGTGGTACGAGTACACCGTGTCGCTCGCGGTGGTGAAGTCGCTGCCATCGCCCATCGGGCCGCCCTCGTGCCGCACGATGTAGCCGCCGGTGATGTCACCCGCCGACGCCGTGGCCGCAGGTCGCGGGAGGTCGACGCGCGCCCGATCGCGCCGGATCCGCTCCCAGATCATGTACAGACCGAGATATTGATCATCGATGAAAAGCTCGACGAATCGCGTGCGAGGGCTCCAGCGCCCGAGCTGCTGACCGAGCGCATACACCAGCGCGTTTCGCAGGCAGGTCTTGTCGGTATAACAGGCATAGAGGGCGAAATCGCTCCCGGGCGGCATCCCGAGGAGCGTGCGATCCGACGAGTTGCCCGAGCCGTCCTGGAGCTCGAAGGCGTAGCCCTTCTTGGGCAGGCTCCAGGTGAAATTGCCTCGCCCCTGAAAGCCGATGGGGGCCGTCAGGGTCGGCGTGCGTGTCGCCAGATCGGTGAGGGTGCCGTCGTGCTGTTCGAACACCGTGATCGTGCCCGCGATCTCGACGTCGCGCTCGATGGCGCGGCCGCCGACGTTCACCCGAATCACCGGGATCACGGGGGGCAGTGATTGCCCCATCGTCACCGGGTCGGGGATGTAGCCCCGCGGGCCGGCGTCTGCGGGACCGGCGTCTGCGGGACGGGCGTCCAACAAGGCAACATCGGGCGAGGCGCCATCGACGGCCTCTGCGTCGACGGTGGCGTCCTCCCGCGCGCCGACGTCGATCGCGGGGGTGTCTTTCGGGCTGGCGTCGCCGCGGCCGACGTCGACCGTGCTGTCCGGTGGCGAGGCGTCGCTGCGCTGCGCGGTGTTGTCGCATGCGACCCCGGCGAGCACGACGAGTAGAAACAAGCGCTGCATCGAGCGACGGTATCACGCAGGGGCGGGTCTCGCGTCGCCGTGCCGTCGGCGACGACGCCACGCGGAATTCGTCGCGCCGCGCGACGGGGATATTACGCGCGCCGTCCCGGTGGTGGGCGCGAGCTTCTGGGTGGGCTTCTTCTCCGACGAGACGCCCGCGGAAGAGACCGTGCGCAGCGGCCTCGCGGAGCTCGTCGCGTCGGACGCGTGGCGCGCGGTCGACGGACACCTCGTGGGCGCGGGTGATCCGCGGATGCCGCGCGTGGAAGACGCCGGCGCGAACGACCTCGGCGAGACGCCCGACGATCCGCTCCGCGACGCGTGCTGGATCCTCTCGCGCGAGCACGCCGAGGGCGAGGTGGCGATCGTGTACGGGCGCATGGTGCCCAACGAGGGAGACACGTACACCTCGGAGCGGATCCGCACGTTGCGTCGCACGACGGCCGAGGGCGACGTGATGCGCGTGATCGGCGTGCCGCTGGTCACGCTCGCGGCGAGCGAGCGCGTGGTGGGGCTGCGTTACGCGCCCCAGAGCGAGGCTGGCGATGCGTGGAGGCGCGAGGCCGAGAGGGCGCTCCAGGCGACGCTCACGGGGAGCTATTTGAGCAACACGTGGCTCCTCGCGCCGGAGGGCGCGGAGCGCGCGGTCACCGCGGACGCGCGCCCGGCGGCCAGAGCGTGAACACCGCGCGCACCTCGTGGGCGCCGACGATCGCGACCGTGGCCGCGTGCTGCACCGTGACGCCGCGCGCGTCGAGCGCGGCGCGCAGCTCCGCCGACGCCTGGGGGAGCGCCTCGGGCGGCCCTTCGACGCGCACGGTGACGTAGCCCGCGCGCACGAGCCGCTCGATGGGGAGGGCCGTGGGGGCGATGTGAAACTGCACCATTCCGCCGAGGAGCGCGGCGCCGATCACGACGGAGACCTCGACGGGCGTCGCGACGACCTGCGCGCTCGCGTCGTAGCGGCGCGCCTCGAGCGACGGCGTCGACGGCGATGCACCGCAGCGCGCCGGTGAGCCCTCGCCGAGGGGAGCCTCGCCGACGCTGCCGACGCGCGACCCGAAGGTTCCGCCCATCACGAGGAAGAGCGCGTTGAAGTCTTCGGCCTCGTGCGAGAGGCCGCGGCGGTAGTGCACGCCGATCTGGAGCGCGCCGCCGCAGGGGAGGAGGTTGAGGCCGAAGCCCACGTCGACGATCGCGCCGTCGCCCACGGTCTGCGGCGAGCGCGACGTCGCGATCTGCCAGCCGCCGAGGACGCTGGCGTAGAGCGGCGCGAGGCCGTTCATGCGCAGGCGCACGCCGCCGAGAAACGAGTACACGAGGGGCGCGGGCTCGTCGGGGTTCGCCGTGCGGAGCCAGTAGGCCAGGTCGACCTGCGCGATGGGCTCGAACCACCGCGTCACGGGCAGGCCGAACGCGAGCGCGAAGCCCGGCGAGAGCGTGAACGCGTCGCGCGCGCCGAAGGAGGCGCCGAGCATGAACCACTTGACGCCCCACGTGTAGTGGAACGACGCCGGGCTCGACGCCGCGGCGAGGTCGCGGGGCGCGAAGGCGTTGAACGCGGGCGCCAGCCGCAGCCCCAGCGAGAACACGCGCACGTCGGAGAGCGACCCGAGGCCCTGCATCGCCGAGAGCACCACCGCGACGTTCGCGGAGGTCGACGCGTTCACGAAGCCGCCCACGCTGCGCGCGACGGAGAGGCCCACGAAGGGGCCGCCCGCGGCGCGCCCGCCGGTGGTGAACGCGTAGCCGCCCTCGGGTTCGAAGGTCCACGCGCGGCGCGCGCTCTCGTTGTCGAAGAGGCGGATGCGCAAGCCCGCGGACACGGGGTGCAGCGCGAGCGTCTCGCGGTCGCCCGCGGTCTGCGCGTTGAGGAAGCGGTAGCGCGCGCCGAAGCCGAAGGCGCGCGTCACGAAGAGGTCGGCCTGCGCCTCGACCTGCAGCAGCGAGCCCGTGGTGAACGAGTCGGAGCGGAGGAGGCCCGTTCCGACGCCCGCGCTCAGCGAGAGCTCGGGCCCGCCGGGCGCGCGAGGGTAGGGCTGCGCGAGCGCAGCGCCAGCGGCGAGCGAGAAGAGCGCCACGAGGCGCGCGGTGCGGAGCATTGTCGCGATGATACGACGCGACGACGGTCAGGGCTGCGCCGCGAGGAGCGCCGCGGCGTCGGCCACGGAGAAGCGCAGCCACCGGGCGCCGTCGTCGCTCGACGCGATCACGTAGGGGGTCGCCAGGAGAAGGTCGACGCGCGCGTCGAGCTGATACGGTTCGAGCGCGCGCGCCACCGTCTCGAGGCCGGCGGGCGTGAGCGCGAGGAGCCCGTCGGGGAAGGGCGACCCCACGTACACCCGACCTCCGTGCGCCCCTACGCTGTACAGCGTGTGCTCGCAGCGCGCTCGCACGCGCCAGCCCGACGGTGTGCCTTCGAGCAGCGCCCCCTCGGCGCCCACGGCGTACATCGCATCGTCGGACGCCACGCACACGCCGCGGAGCGTTTCGGTGACGGGGCTCGCGACGCGATGCCAGGCGGCGCCGTCCCAGCGCGCGAGGAGCCCGCTGTGGCCCACGGCCAGCACGTGCGAGGGGTGGAGGCCGTGCATCGCGACGATCGCCCCCGGCGTCGGTGTCGCGTCCCATCGTGCGCCGTCGTAGCGGTAGAGCACCGGTGCGTCGTTGTGGACCCCGAAGGCCCACACGGCGCCGTCGTCGAGGCCCCACACGCCCGCGATCGAGCCCGCGAGGGGCGTCGACACCCACGCGTGCGCGCCCGGGTGGAGCGTGTGCACGTGGCCTGCGCCGTCGCTCACGTAGAGGGCGCCCGCGGGGCTTCGCCAGAGGCCGGTGAGCCAGCAGGGGCCGCCCAGCGCGCGCCGCAGGCGCCCGTCGCGCGCGACGCACACCCAGCTCGCACCGCGGCCGGGGCTGAATCCGCCGTCGCGCTCGGGGTACTGCTGCACGATGAACGCGCAGTCGCTCGCGCGGTCTCCGCTCACGCGCGCGAACTCGTGGGCGAGCGCGGACGTCACGGCAGGAGCCCGGGCATCGGATACGCGACGCAGCTCACGACGAGCTCGCCCGCGGCGGCGATGGTGTCGGGGATCGCGCCTCGCGCGGCGTCGACGCACGCGCGCACCCAGCGCGAGACGTCGGGGCCGTTCGCGGCGAGGTCCATCGCGCACCCGAAGAACACCGCGACCCGCGGGTCGCCCTCGCCGTAGTGGGTGACCGAGTGGATCACGAGCGCGGCCTCGTCCCTCCGCCCCACCGCGAGGCCCTCGTCGAGGAAGTGTCGGCGCCCCTCGAGGTAGTCGCAGAGCCAGACGAAGAGGGCGAGGCATGCTTCATCGCGCGTCATGAGAGGGCTCCGTGTAGCTCCGATGGGTCCTGCGTGGGAGCGCCCCGTCGGCGGACCCGTCGCGGCCCGCGCGGCCGAGCGTAGCAAGATCACGAAGCCCGCGACCCCACGACGTGCCGCGCGTGCGTTGTCGGCCGTCGGTCGGTGCAAACGATGATGGACACCGTCGCAAGTGCGTGATTTCTAGAAGCTGGAAGAGGTCGAGCCGATGCTGATCATTCGTAACGCCCAGCTCCTCGCCTCCGCGCGCACTACGACGCCCACGTCTACGCCCTGTCCGATGAGGTCTTGCGGGCTCGCGTGCGCGAGGCGATCGCCCGCGCGCTCGGCGACCTCGGCCGTCGTGGCCGTCGCCCCGCGCTCGCGCACCACGTCGTGCACGGCCTGGAGCAGGTCTTCGTCGCGGATCGTCGGGGGTCTCGCCATGCGGCCTCAGCCTGCGCTCCCATTTCTTGAGCGCGCACTCAAGATCAGGGCGCCCCGCCCGGCGCCGTCAATGGCTCCCTCGCGGGGCCCCCGCGCCGTCGTGCCCGTCGCGCGCTCGCAGGGGGCGTTCAGCCGGTGAGCCGTTGCCCCGAACGAAGGGTGCGGTGGCGGGGGGGAGCGCCTTAGGGGGCGGTGCGCACGAGCACGCCGGGGCGCGGCGTGGCGCCGGGCGTCTGCGCGGACGTAAACGCCGCGTTGGTGATGTACATCGACGGGGACCCGCCCAGGGAGCCGAAGGCGATGGAGGCCGGCGAGTCGAGGATCCCGCCGCGCTCCAGCGCGGTGACCGAGCTGCCGTCGAGGGAGACGCGGGCGATGACGTTGGCGACGTTCGAGGCGATGTAGAGGGCGCCGTCGGGGCCGCGGGCGAGCCCGTCGGCGCCGGCGAGGACCGCGCAGTTTTGCGGAGCGAGCACGGTGGGCACGCCCGCCGCGCCGTCGGCGGCGACGGGGATGCGCACCACCGTGGCGCGGTCGGTGTTGGAGACATAGACGCTCATCGCCGCGGCGTCGTACGCGATGCCGTTGGCGCCGAGGGGAAAGCCTGCGCCCACGCTGCAGGGGTTGGCGCCCATCACGCCCGTGAGGAGCGGGCTCGTCACCCACTGCGTCACGGTCATGCCGTCGGGCGATACACGAAACACGCTGCCGCTCGCAGAGTCGGTGACGTAAAGGTTGCCGACGGCGTCGAAGTCGATCGAGTTGGGAAAGTTCATTCGACCCATGGTGTCACGGGCGAAGAGGGTGGCCGTGCCGCCCGTCGCCGCGACGCGGTAGATGCCGGGCTGAAAGGCCATTGCGAAGCTCGGCGCTGCCGCATAGAGGTTGCCTGCGCGGTCGAAGGCGAGCCCGAGGAGGTAGCCGTTGGGCGCCGCGGGGTTGGTCGACGCAGGGATCGGCACCTGCGCGAACGGCGTGGCGTTGCCCGACGCGTCGATGCGGAGAATCTGTCCCGTTGGCGCGAGGCCCACGTAGACGGCGTTGTCGCGCACCGCGATCCCCTCGGCGAGCTGACCCATGCCCGCGTTGAGTTGGGCGAGGAAGCGGAGGCTCCCGCCCGTGGTGGCGGTGTCGGTCGCGGCGTCGGTGGCGGTGGCGGTGTCGGTCGCGGCGTCGGTGGCGGTGTCGGTCGAGGCGTCGGAGGTGGCGTCGGTCGCGGCGTCAGCGAGCACGGTGTCGGCGGATGCGTCGGTCGCGGCAGCGTCGGCGGCGGAGGGAGTAGAGTCGCCGCAGCCCATCGCGAAGGCGACGAGCGAAGCGGCGAGGCCCAGGGGGCGTCGGAGAGCGTTCATGCGCGGGAGAGTGCGCACACGCGTGCGGCGTGACGAGACCGAAAGAGCGAACAACATTCGTTCATGAAGAGAACAGATCTATCATTCTCTTGTGGAGGACTATCGCGACTGCGCGACGAGGTGCTCGGCGAGCGCGCGGGCCGCGGCGCTCAGCCCGTGCTTCGGGTAGACGAGCAAGACGCGACGCGTGCGTCCGGCGTGCGCGGAGAGCACCTCGACGAGCTCGCGGTCGCGGAGCTCGCGCTCGACCATGAATCGAAAGGTCTGGCAGATGCCCATGTCTGCGCAGGCGAGGGCGATGGCGCCGAGCGGATCGTCGAGGGTTCGGTACCGGCTCTCGGGCACGAACTCGCGGTCGGGGTTGGCCAGAAGCCAGGGTCGCACGCGCCCCGCGCCTGGCAACACGAAGGGCAGGAGCGTGTGCGCCGCGAGGTCGTCGACGGTGCGCGGCTTGCCCCGCGCGGCCACGTACTTCGGGCTCGCGAAGAACGCCAGCGGCGGGTCGCCGAGACGCCGCGCGACCATCCCGCTGTCGCTGAGCGGAGCGAGGCGTACCGCCAGGTCGAAGCCGTCGCGCACGAAGTCGACCACGTGGTTGTTCACCTGCACGTCGAGCTCGACGCCCGGGTGGGCGAGCGTGAACGCCCTCAGCGCGGGCATCACCCGCCCGAGCCCCCAACTGGTCGGGACGCTGATGCGCACCCGCCCGCGCAGCGGGCCGTGGGTGTGGAGCGCCGCCTCGGCGCGGGCGAGCTGATCGAGCGCGGGCCACACCTCGGCGTGGTAGCGCTCCGCCGCGGGCGTGGGGCGCAGCGCGCGCGTCGTGCGACGGAAGAGCAGCACGCCGAGCTGGGCCTCGAGCTTCGCGACCGCCCGGCTCACCGCCGCGGGGCGCAGGTGGAGCGAGCGCGCCGCGGCCGTGAACGACCCCTCGCGCACGGTCGCGCAGAAGGCGGTGAGCAGTGACAGGGACGCTTCGGGCGGGGTGGCCATGGTGATCTCTCCGCGGCGTGCATTCGTTCTGATCGAGAACAGGTGGCTCGTTCTCGGCGAGGCTACCGCGAGGCGTCGGCGTCGGGGCGCTCCGACGACGAGCTCGTCGCGTCGGCCTCGCCAACGTGCATAAGCGCAAGGCGCGGCGCGCTTCGCTGGCGTGGCGCCGTCGAAGCGCTACCCGCTGCTGTGTGTTGCGCTGCAGGCCCACGACGCGGGCTCAGCGAACGTAGTACTCCATCGCGGCGAGCTGGTAGTAGCCGCCCGCCGTCACGGGCGCAGCCCCGCCGCAGCGGGCCGAGATCACGTTGCCGTACTCGTCGGCCGTGGCGAGGTAGTTGGCCATCGGCCGCGGCGTGGTCGAGAGCGCGCCGCCGAAGGTCGGACACGTCGTGCAGCACGCGGCGAGCGTCCACGGCACGCT
>CAISKJ010000838.1 GCA_903885885.1 uncultured delta proteobacterium | reverse complement strand
GTCGAGGAGCGGCGCCACCGTCGGGTCGCCGCCGCCGGCGAGAAAGGCCGCGGCCGAGAGCGTGGTCTTCGTGAGGTACGCGCCGCCCTCGGTGCCCGGGTCGCCGCGCAGCACCGCGAGCACCTGCTCGAGGTCGAGGCGCACCTGCCGGGCCACGCGCGGGTCGCTGTATGGGAGCAGCCGCGCGGGCCACACGAGCCACGCCGTGGCGCCGAGCGCCGAGGAGCCCGGGTTCGACGCGGCCGCGCCCGTCACGTCGTTGACGAAGCGTCGCTCGGTGTCGTTGTAGAAGGTGCGCACGAGCGCGTCGCGGAGCTCGGCGGCGCGCCGCTCCCACCGCGCGGCGTCGCTCTCGTGGCCGGTGAAGCGCGCGAGGCGCGCCGAGGCTTCGAGGGCGGAGAAGGTCGCCGTGCCGCCGTGCAGCGTCGAGGTGAAGGCCGCGTTGTCGTCTTCGTTGGCGGGGGCGGTGAGCCCGGTGCGCCCGTCGCGCCACGCGGCGAGCAGGTCGGCGCTGCGGCGCACGGGCTCCCAGTACCCCTCGGCGAGGCGTCGGCGATCGGCCTCGGGCACGAAGGCGACGTGCACCGCGGCGCTCCAGATCATCCACGCGGTGTTGTCGATCTCGAAGCGGAAGAAGCCGCCCATCGCGCCGGTGTTGTAGTAGTTCATCTCCCACGCGGCCTCGGGGTATTGACGCGTGCGCGTGCGCGGGTCGAGGGGCGGCGCGGGGTCGGTGAGCGCGAAGATCTGCGACGGGAGCACGGGCTCGCGGCGCGCGAGGGGCAGCGCCCAGGCGAGGCGCCGCGTGGTGCGCGCGTGGGCGCCCGCCACGTCGAGCGCGTAGTCGAAGAAGGCCCCGTCGCGGGGCCAGTCGAGGCCGTAGGGGGCCTGCCGCGCGATGGATGCGACGATCATCCCAGTGGCGGCGTCCGAGCCGTTCACCACGTGGAGGAGCGCGCGCCGCGTGGCGGCGTCGATGCGCGCGCGGTCGGCCTCGGCGATGCGCATCGGGGCGCGGGGCACGGTGAACTCCGCGGCGTGCGCGGTCCATGCGGCGGCGTCGGCGGCCTCGACGGCGTCGGCGGTCATCGCGCGCGCCGTCGTGTAGTGGGTGCGCGCCGCGGCGGCCGTGGTGCCCAGCGCGACGAACACGCGCGCCTCGCCGTCGCCCATCGCGTCGAGCGTGAGGGGGACGCGCATCGCCGCGTCGGAGCGCCACGCGGCCACCGGGTTGCCCGAGAGCGCGCCGTCTTGCGCGTCGCTCCACGCCGACGGGGGGCTGCGCGTCCACATGCGGGCGCGCGGAACGGCGTCGCCGCGGATCGCGTCGGGGCAGCGGAACACGCGCGCGATGCCGGGGTTGATGGGCAGCGTGAGGCCCGACGACTGGAGGCTGGCCACGTTCTCGATGAAGGCGTCGAGCGACTCGCAGAAGCCGTCGTCTTCGAGGCCGGCCTGCACCTGCGCGGGGGCCGGGTCGGCGCCGATGTACGCGTACACGCCCTCGCCGTAGCGGGTGTCGAGCGCGTCGACGAGGGCGCGCACGTCGGCGGTCACGTCGCCGTCGCGGCGCATGAGGGCCTCGACGGGGCCGAAGTGATCGGCCCCCAACACCGGCGCGCTGAGCAGCGGGACGAGGTCGTTCACCGGGTCGGCGGCGCGGGGGCGAAAGTGCACGAAGGCGCCGCGCGCGGCGTCGTACAACACAGCGAAATCGTTGCGGTTGTCGGCGAGCACGTCGCCGAGCGGGAGGCGCGGCACGACGTTGAGCGTGGGGCCCAGGTTGGTGTGCGCCATCACGGCCGCCTCGAGCACGCCCGCGGCCGCGGGCACGCGCACCCGCACGCGGCGCTGGAGCACGTCGGCGTCGGCGAGCACGGTGTCGCTGAGGTCGACGCGCACGCCCGTGGCGATGTGCTCGTAGCGCGCGACGGGGCGCAGCCCGTCGGCGTCGCGGTAGCCCGCGCTCACGACGCGAAACGCGGCCGGGTCGTGGAGCCACGCGACGCGCGTGCCCGCCGCCGTGCGCAGCGCGAGGCCGAGGGAGGCGCCGAAGCCCTCGCGCACGTCGACACGGGGCTGCGAGCGCGCGTCGAGGGCGTTGCTCGCGAGGTGCGTGAGCTGGTCGCAGCACGAGGGCGTGGGCCACGCGAGCACGGCGAGGTCGCCCTCGCGGGTGATGCCCACGGTGAGCCGGCCGTGGCCCGCGACGCGGTGAATCGGCGACGCGCCGAGCGCGTGCTCGACGGCCGAGAGCGCGATGGGGCGCGGCTGCGCAGAGGCCGTGGAGCCTAGGGCGACGAGGGCGACGAGGGCGGCGAGGGGGCGGCGCATGGCGCGCGAGTATCGGCGACGGGGCGCGCCGAGAACAGCGCCGTCAGCGTCGGCGCGGCACCGCGACGCGGGCGAGGTCGTCGAGGGCGGTCACGTGGGGAAACACCGCGAGGGCCTCGCGCACGTGCTGGGCGGTGTCGTCGTAGCGCTGCGAGAAGTGCGTCATGGCGAGGTGGTGCGCGCCCGCGTCGCGGGCGGTGCGGGCGGCGTCGACGGCGCTCGCGTGGCTGTGCTCGTCGGCGAGGCGCTGGTCTTCGGCGGTGTAGGTGGCCTCCATCACGAGGAGGTCGGCGTCGCGCGCGAGGGCCACCGCGCCGGGGCACACGCGCGTGTCCATCACGAAGGCCACGGCGCTGCCGTAGCGGGCCACAGAGACATCTTCGACGGTGACCACGCGGTCGCCGACGGTGACCTTGCCCTCGCGCGAGAGCTCGCCCACGAGGGGGCCGGCGATGCCCTGCGCGCGCAGGAGCTCGGGCACGAAGCGGCGCCCGCCGTGCTCCTCGATGCGGTAGCCGTAGGTGGGCACGGGGTGGTCGAGGCGGTGCGCGAAGATCGAGTACTTCTCGGTGCGCGCGATGAGGTGGAGCCCGTCGTCGGGCACGCGATGGGGCGCGGGCACGAGGTCGACGCAGGGGTGGTAGATCGAGGCGAAGCGCAGGCGCTGAAAGAACTCCTCGCCGCTGGCGGGGTAGTGCACGGTGACCGGGTGGTCGCAGCGGTCGAGGGAGAGGCGCTGGATCACGCCCGCGAGGCCGAGGCAGTGGTCGCCGTGAAAGTGCGTGATGAAGATGCGATGGATGCGGCTCGCGGCAAGGTCGCCGTAGGCCATCTGGCGCTGGGTGCCCTCGCCCGGGTCGAAGAGAAAGCCCTCGTCGTCCCAGCGGAGGAAATACCCGTTGTGGTTTCTGCGGCGTGTGGGCACCTGGCTGCCCGTGCCCAGGGCGATGAACTCTCGAACGCTCATAAATTATTGGTGTTTGAGGGGGCGCAACGATGACACGCCCCCGCGATCGGTGCCATGAGGCCGTTGCGACGCGAGGGTGTGTAGCGTAGAGGCAGTTCCCCTGACGCGATCGCACGGCGACGTGTGACTTGAGAGGCACTCCGTGAGCAACGACAGGCGACCGCCCCAGCCCCCTCCCCTGCCCGGCCCGCCGCCTGCTGCCAGGCCCGCGGCGGTGGCCCCGCGCAAATCGGCGATCCCGGGCTCGCTGCTCAACGTGTCGGCGCGGCAGAAGCTCGAGCTCGCGCAGGCGGCGCTCAAGCTCCGCGACGAGCAGGTGAGCGCGCGCGTGGTGTTCTTCGAACCCGACCAGAAGACCAACGCCGAGCTCGACAAGATCACCGAGTCGGTGATCGCCGAGCTGCGCGCGATTCAGTCGGTGCGCGGGCCCACCAGCCCGGGCGTGCAGCGCGACCGCGGGGCCGAGCTCACCCACGCGCTGCGGGTGCGCCTCGAGGGGCTCCTCGACGTGCGGCGCGGCACCTTCCTCCGGGTGAAGCTCGACACCCTGTCGCGGCGCATCACCACGCTCTTCTTCGAGGCCGCGCTGGGCCACCACGCGACGCCCGACGAGCTCGCCTCGCGGGTCATCTCGCTCCCCGAGCAGGCGGTGTATTACGCCGTCGCGCGCAACAAGGCGCAGATCGTCGAAGACCTGCTGTCGCTCAACTACGAGTCCGAAGAGCTCTACAACGAGTCGCTCGACCGCCTGTCGCGCCTCGAGAAAGAGCTGCAGGTGTCGCTCCTCGCGCGCAAGGCGCCCGAGCTCGAGAAGCTCCTCCCGGTGG
>CAISKJ010000837.1 GCA_903885885.1 uncultured delta proteobacterium | reverse complement strand
CTCGCGTCGGGGCCGCAGTTCGACGCGCCCGAGGGCCTGCTCATCAAGCACACGGCCAACACGGCGCTCGCCCACCACGCGGGCACGCTGCTCGCGCTCATGGAGGCGACGCCGCCCTACGCGGTGCGCCTCCCCTCGCTCGAGACCGTCGGCGTACACGACTTCGGCGGCGCGCTGCAAACGCCGTTTACGGCGCACCCGAAGGTCGATCCCTCCACGGGCGAGATGATCTTTTTCGGCTACCAGTTCTGGCCGCCGTTTCTCACCTACGGCGAGGTGTCGCCCGCGGGAGAGATCACCCACACCGCCGAGATCACGCTGCGCGGCCCCGTGATGATGCACGACTTCGCCATCACCGAGCGGTACGCGGTGATCATGGACCTGCCCCTCGTGTTCGACCTCGCGCGCATGGAGGCCGGAGGCTTTCCGCTGGAGTTCAAGCCCGAGCTCGGCGCGCGCTTCGGGATCCTCCCGCGGCGCGGCGTCGACGCCGACGTGCGGTGCTTCGAAGCGCCTTCGTGCATGGTGTTTCACACCGCCAACGCGTGGGAGGAGGGCGACGAGGTGGTGCTCGTCGCGTGCCGCATGGAGCGCACCGACGTGCTCGCGGGCGCGCTCCTCGACGACCCGCCGCCGTCGGAGCCGGGGCGCCTCTACCGATGGCGCTTCAACCTCGCGACGGGCGCCGTGCGCGAGGAGCCCCTCGACACCGTCGCGAGCGATTTCCCGCGCGTTCATGAGGGCCTCACGGGGAGCGCCACGCGGTACGTGTACGCAGCGCGCTTCGACGCCTCGCGGCGCGACGCCACGCCGTGGATCGACGCCGTGGTGAAATACGACCTCGCCACGGGGAGCTCCGAGGCGCACCCCTGGGGCCGCGGTCGCTTCGGCGGAGAGGCCGTGTTCGTGCCGCGCACCGTCGCCCGCACCGAAGACGACGGCTACCTCATGACCTTCGTGTGGGACGAGCGCGAACAGCGCAGCGAGCTGGTGATCCTCGACGCGCGCGACCTCACGCAGCGCCCCGTCGCGCGGGTGATCCTCCCGCAGCGCGTGCCCTTCGGCTTCCACGGAATGTGGACAGCCTCCGACGCGATCCGATAACGGCGACAGGCCTCGGACACGAAGTGGATCTTCGCGCCGCGCGCTCTCTACGCTGCGCGCATGAACTCGCTCCTCGCGCTGCCCGCGTACCAGCCCTTCGCGCTCTTCGCGTGCCTCCTCGTGCTCAAGATGACCGCCGTGGGGTTCATCACCGCCAACGAGCGCCGCAAGGCCAAGGTGGTGCTCAACCCCGAAGACGTGTCGGTGAACCCGGGCTCGCACGCCGAGGCGCAAGAGGCGCCCGCGACGCTGCGCGCCAAGCGCGCGCACATCAACGACCTCGAGAACATCCCCGGCTTTCTCACCCTCGCCACGATCTTCACCCTTACGGGCGGCACGGCCCGCGGCGGGTGGTCGTACTTCGGCGTCTACTTCGGCGCGCGCTTGCTCCACACGGTTTGCTACATGACCGAGACGCAGCCCTGGCGCACGGCGTCGTTCTTCGTGGGCCAGTTCGCGCAGTTCGGGCTCATCGTGCAGATTCTCCTGAAGGCCTTCTGAGCCTGCCCGCTCATCGCGGCCTCCGCGCGCGCCGCGCGTCGCACACCGTTGCGGACAAGGTTCCTCACACGCGCGCAGGAACCTTCTGCCCGCACGCGCTGTCACGACGCCCCACGTGACCCGCCTCGCTCGTGTGTGCGCGCGACGCGGTTCGCCTGGAGGCAATTCCCGATGAGCGAACGTACCCGTCAGCCGGGCGCGATGACCCGCGCCATGTCCGCGCAGCGCCCCACCGACACCGCGCCCCGCGTTCTCCGCGTGGGCGTTCTTCAAGGCACCAGCCAGCTCGAGGAGCGCGTCGTTCGCGAGCGCGTCGACGTGTCGGCGGGCACCACCGAACGGGCGACCTTTCCCATCTCGCACGAGGGCTTTCCCGCGCACGTCGAGCTCTTCGTGGTGCGCGACGGCGCGTGGCACCTGCGCTTCGAAAAGTCCTTCGAAGGCCGCATCGCGCTCGGCCACGCCGTGCACACCCTCGACGACCTCGTGGCCCTCAAGCTCGCCAGGCCCCACGGCCCCGCGTGGCTCGTCGCCCTCAATGATCAGAGCCGCGGCAAGGTCACCGTGGCCGACGTCACCTTCCTCTTTCAGTTCGCCCCCGCGCCCCCCGTCGCTCCGCGCGTGCAGATCCCGCAGAGCCTCCGCGCGAGCCTCACGCGCGACATGGACTGGCGCTACAACACCGCCCTCTCGGGCTTTCTCTCGCTCGCCCTCGGCGCCATGAGCTGGGTCGAGTACGGCTACGACCCCATCGTCGACGACAACAGCGACCTCCTCGAGTACGTCTCGCGCCGCGTGCACATGTCGCCCCCCGACGACACGCCGCCGGAGCCCGTCGACACCGCCGCGGCCGCAGCCGCCAACAGCAACGACGCGCCCTCCAACGCCACGGCGACCGCGCGACCCACCGCGCGACCCACGCACACGAACACGGCGCCCCACACGCCCTCGCAGTCGGACGTGGCGCGCAACGCGCAGCGCGCCGAGCAGGCCGCGGCCAACGCCATTCGCGCGATGGACGCGAGCTTCGCCGCGATCACCACGCCCTTCGAGGGCCACGGCAGCGCCGTCGAGCAGCTGCAGAACGGCGCGCTCATGGCGGGCACCGCCGACGACCTTCGCAACGTGCACGGCGTGTCGACCGCACCCTCGGGCCCGGCCCGCAACGCGCTCACCGCCCGCGCGAACAACGTCCCCGGCTCGCAAACCCTCGGGCAGCACACCGCAATCGCCACGCACGACGCGCCCACCACGGGCACGCTCACGGGCCCCGTGGGGCCGCGGCGCCCGCCCACCATCGCCCCCACCGCACCGACGAGCGACACGTGCGACGGCGACGCGGGCGCGGTGGCGCGCGTGCTGCGCACCAACCTCGGCGGCATTCGATCGTGCTACGAGCGCGTGAGTCGTAACAACCCCGGCCTCGCGGGGCGCCTCTCGGTGCGCTTCACCGTCGGCGAGTCGGGGCGCGCCACCAGCACCAACGTGCAGGGCGTCGACCCCGCCCTCGACGCGTGCGTGGCGCAGGCCATCCAGCGCCTCGTGTTTCCGACCCCCGCCTGCGGAGCGGCCGACTACGAGTATCCCATCGCCGTCAGCCCCGCTCAGTAACACACCGATCTTTTCGTGCGGTACCGGGTCTTGCGAATCGTTCGCGGACCATGCTACGAACCGCGCCCCCGTCACGGGAATACCCTGTTCGTAATCCCCCGCTGCAGATTCGAGGAACACTGTCATGGCTTCGCAGTCCCCGCTCGCCCAGGTGAAGAGCCTCGCCGGCTCCAAGAAGGACCTCGTGGAGAAGGTCCGCGCCCTCGCCACGGAGAAATTCTGGATCGACCGCACGAAGAGCCCCAAGGCGATCGAGCGTCTGTCGAATACCAAGCTCGTGCGCCTTCACAACGTGCTGTCCGACGCCGCCAAGCGCTTCGGCTCGCGCTCCGAGATCATCGAAGCGGTCGCCAAGGCCGAGGGGCACGGCAAGGACGGCGACTACAAGAAGTCGCTCGAGAAGCACCCCCTCCCCCGCCTCCTCGACCAGCTCCAGAGCGCCGAGCGCCGCGCCAAGCGCGCCGCCGCCAAGTCCAAGGCCGCCTGAGTCGGGTCTCTCCCGCCTCTCTCCCTCACGATGGATCCAGCGCTCCAGGCGCTCCTCGATGCGCTCGAGGGCTTTGATCCGTCGCGCCTCCCGATCATTCCCACAGTGTCCGCGCAGCGGCTCCGCGACGACCTCGCGCGGCGCTTCGACCCCGAGGCGCCACGCGCCCTCGACGCCCTCATTGGCGACGTGTGCGAGGTGCTCCGCGCGGGCCTCACGCACAGCACCCACCCGCGGCACTTCGGTCTCTTCAACCCGACCGCGGCGCTCCCCTCGGTGGTGGCCGACGCGCTCGTGGCGCGCTTCAACCCGCAGCTCTCGGTGTGGCAGGCCGCGCCCGCCGCCGTCGAGATGGAGCAGCTCGCCCTCGCGGCCCTCGCCTCGCGCATGGGCCTCGACCCCGCGTGCGCGAAGAGCTTCACCACGGGCGGCGCCGAGGCCAACCACACGGCCCTCGCGCTCGCCCTCACGCGCGCCGTGCCGGGCTACACCACCGACGGCCTCGCGGGCAGCGCCGTGCGCCCCGTGGTGTACGCCTCCTCGGAGGCGCACGGGTCGCTCACGAAGGCCGCGCAGGTGACAGGCCTGGGCCGCAACGCCTTGCGCCACGTCGCCGTCGACCGCGCGTACCGCATGAGCCCCCGCGCGCTGCGCCAACAGATCGCGCTCGACCGCGCCGAGGGGCGCACGCCCGCGATGATCGTCGCCACCGTGGGAACCACCTCGGCGGGCGCCATCGACCCGCTGCCCAACCTCGCGCTCATCGCGAAGGAGGAGGGCGCGTGGCTCCACGTCGACGCCGCGTGGGGCGGCATCGCGGCGCTGTCTCCCCGCACGCGGCCGCTGCTCGACGGCGTGCGCGACGCCGACTCGGTGACGTGGGACGCGCACAAGGCCCTCCCCGTGGCGATGGGCGCGGGCATGCTCTTCTGCCGTCACCCCGACGTGTTGCGCGCGGCATTCGCGGTCGAGGCGCCCTACATGATGCGCGGCGACGACGGGCGCGTGCAGCCATACCAATCGTCGATGCAGTGGTCGCGGCGCTTCGCGGGGCTCAAGGTGCTGCTCACCCTCGCGTCGATGGGGTGGCGCGCCATCGAGGCGATGGTCGAGCGTCAGTTCGCGCTCGCCGATCGGCTGCGCGCGGGCCTCGTCGCCGCGGGCTGGGAGGTCGTGAACGACACGG
>CAISKJ010000836.1 GCA_903885885.1 uncultured delta proteobacterium | reverse complement strand
CGGGCCCGAGCTCGGCGAGCACCACGCCGTAGGCGAGCCACGCCTCGCCGTTCTGGCCGTCGATGCCGAGCGCCTGCTCGAGCAGCGAGCGCGCCGCCGCGGAGTCTCCGCGGGCGCGGGCGAGGCGCGCGAGGTTGACCACGGGCGCCGGGTCGCGCGGGTCGAGCGTGCGCGCGCGTTCGAAGGCCGCGTCGGCGCCCTCGGCGTCGCCCACCGCGGCGCGCACGAGGCCCACGCGGTTGGCCACCGGCGCGCTGCGCGCGAAGGTGCGATCGAGCGCCTCGACGAGCGCGAGGGCGTCGTGCGCGCGGCCCGCGTCGAGGAGCACGTCGGCGTGGTGCACCCCGCTGCGGGCGCGCAGCGCGGCGGACGCGTCGGGGCTGTGATCCACCGCGTCGAAGAGGCGCTCGGCGCGCGGGGCGTCGCCGCGGCGCAGCGTCACGATCGCGAGGGCGAGCTTCACGAGCGCCGCGTCGGGGAGCATGCGCGCGGCCGTGGTGGCCTCGGTCTGGGCCATCACGAGCTCGCCGCGAGAGAGGCCTTCGTAGGCGCGGGCCACGTGCAACAGGGCCTCGGCGCGGCGCGCCACGGGGCTCCCCGGGTCGAGGGTGCTCACCTGCGCGAGCTCGCGCTCGGCGCCCTGCCAGTCGAGCGACTCGGGCGTAGGGGCGCGCTCGAGCGGGGCCGAGAGGGCCTCGACGCCGCGCGTGAGGTGCGACTCCGCGCGGCGCGCGTCGCGCCAGCGGAGGCCGAGGGCCGCGGGCGGGGCCGCGAGCGCCAGCGCCGTGGTGATCCAGAGGAATGCCTTGCGCTTCACGATCGACAGGTGAAGCACGGAGCACGGGGTGGGGGGCAACTTCCGTGCGTCTTTTTGGGCCGTGTGGCATAGCCGCGACCCTCCACCATGCCCCGCACGCTCGCCTCGCTCTCGCTCGCCTTCGCGCTCGTCGTGTCTGGCTCGTCGGCGCTCGCGCAGGCCGAGCCCCTGGCGCTCACGCTCCGCGAGGCCCTGCGCCGCGGCGCCGAGGATCCCCCCGCGGTGCGCAGCGCCATCGCCCGCGCCGAGGTGGCGCGCGCCCAGATCGAGCAGGCCCGCGCGGGCTACTACCCCACGGTGACCACCAGCGCGTCGGCCTCGATGGGCTTCTCCGACCAGCCCGTGCTCGCGAACCTCCGGTATCAGAGCACCACCGTGGGGCTCAGCGCCAACGTCACGGTGCGCGCCCCCATCTACGATTTCGGCCGCACGGCGAACGCCGTCGAGGCCTCGACGCGGGGCGGCCGCGCGTCGCGCGAAGACCTCCGCACGGCCCGCCTGCAGGCCATGAGCGCCGTGGCCTCGGCGTACCTCACGGTTCTCAGCGATCAAGAGGCCATCAACGCCGCGCGCGCCACGGTGGCCCAGCGCGAGGCGCACCTGCGCATCGCCGAGGGGCTCGTCACCGCGGGGGCTCGGCCCCCCATCGAGCGCACGCGCGCCGAGGTCGACCTCGACGTGGGGCGCCTCGACCTCACGTCCGCCGAGGCCCGCGAGCGCAACGACCGCGCGACGCTCGCCGCCGCGCTCGGCATCGACCCGCTGCGCGAGGTGACGCTCGCCGCCGTCGACGACGAGTCGCTGAGCGCCGACGACGACCCCGCGCGCGCGTCGGCCTCGGCGGTCGAGCACCGGCCCGAGTTCGCCGCGGCGCGGGCGCGCTTGCAACAGGCCGAGGCGCAGGCGTCGGCCTCGCGCGCGGGGCGGCTCCCGGTGCTGGCCGCGCAGGCGTCGGCGGGGGTCAACTACTCCGAGCGCATCCAGGGGCAGGGCGCGTTCGGCGTGTCGGAGCAGCTCCAGGGGGCCGTGACGCTCTCGTGGTCGGCGCTCGACCCCACGGTGAACGCCAACGTGCGCATCGCCGACGCGAACGTCACCACGGCGCGCGAGACGCTCGCGCAGCAGTCGCTCCAGGTGCGCGCGGCGGCGGTGCAGGCGGCCATCAACCTCCGCGCGTCGCGGCTGCTGCTCGATCAGAGCGAGCGCCTCGCGACGAGCGCCGCGGCCAACCTCGCGCAGGCCACCGGGCGCTACGAGGCGGGCGCGGCGCCGCTGCTCGAGCTCGTCGACGCGCAGGCCGCCGACGCGAGCGCCCGCTACGCCGTGGTGCGCGCGCGGGTGGCGTTTCAGATCGCGCGGGTGAGCGTGCTCACTGCGACGGGCGAGATCGACCGCCTCGCGCGCTAGCGTTCACCGCATGCGGTGAACGCGCACACCACATGCGGTGAAGGCGAAGACGAGACCGACAGGGGCCGGCCTGGTGAACCTGGACCTCGACGGCGAGGTCGTCGTGCTCGTGGTTGCCCCTCGCGACGATGGCACCTTCGTCGTCACGGTCATGTAGACGCTCGTTTTGCGTCGCCCCATTTACTGGAGGATCAGTTCATGGAACTGAAGAAGCCCTGCACCCACTGCGACGGCGAGTCCGTTTACTCACAGTACACGTACCGCGCGAACGTCGCCGGGGTCACGGTGAGCGACCCGCGCCAGATGGCGTACGTGTGTAATGTCTGCGGTGAGGTTCTGCTCACGACGGGCGAGGTCGCCGGTCTGCAACGTCGCGCCGCGATGACGGCGCTGCGCGATCTGCCCTCGATCCGTGGGGAGGCGCTGCGCTACGCGCGCAAGGCCGCAGGGCTCCGCCTGGTTGACCTCGCGCGTCTGCTCGACATCGCGCCCGAGACGATCTCGCGCTACGAGACCAGCAACGACGCCGTGCCGCGCGCCGTCCAGGTGGCGATGCATGGCTTGCTGCTGCTGCGCGAGAGCGGGGTGAGCCTGCAGAGCCTCATCGATGCCGCGACGAAACCGGTCGGGGCCACAGAGCTCGTGGTGCCTGCACCGACGCCCCACGCCGCGTAGCGCCGTGGGCGCACACCCCATGCGGTGAACGCGCGTGATGCCCTGCGATTGCCGAGGATCGACGCACGCCGCCTGCGCAGCGGACCCGACGGCCGCGAAGGACTGGCGTGCACGGTGGTGGTGCTCGCGGTCTTCGTCTGCGACGATGGTGCGATCAGTGGCCGAGGCCCGAAGCTCCTCCTCTTCCGCGTGTCATGCCTTGATGAAAGCGGCATGACCGCTCATGAAGACACGCCCTGATTGATGGAGCGACAGCCGTTCAGAGCGTCCGTACCAATTCGTCCCTGCGCCAGGGCGCGACGATGACCGCTATTCCCCGCCGAGCGCCGCCGTTGCAACGCCGATCGGCAAGAACATCCGGTGGGGCCAGTTCTCCTCGTGCACCGTTACGAAGTCGTACTTCGCGTAGAAACGTTCGGCGTCTTCGTCCTTCGCCTCGACGAGTATGTCGATGCATCCCCGCAGCGCCGACGCATCCACGACCCGGCGCATCGCGTCGATCAGCAGTGCCTCTCCGAGGCGACGCCCACGCGCTCGCTCATCGACCGCGAGCCGACCGATGAGCGCGACCGGCATCGGGTACCGCGGCAGCTTCTTCGCGACGGCCTTCGCCGCCTGCTGCGACTCCACCAGCGCCATGCTCAGGGTGTAGTAGCCGAGCACGCGGGGCAGCACGGGGTCGTCGTGCTCGGACCGCCGCAGAACATACGCCCGCCCGATGCCCTCGCGGTCGTTGGTCACCGCGTGCCGCGCGAAGTAGTCATCGAGCGGGTGCTTGCCGCAGCGAAACTTCGACTTCGCATCGTCCGGCTCGATGCGAGCGGTGACGTACACGGCCGCGGACCGGGTCATCGGGCGTGTCGCCTGGCTGCCTCGCGCAGCCGCGCACCGGGGCGCGCCGAGGCCTCGGCGGCCTGTAGCATCCGCGCAGCAGACTTCGCCGACAGCAGGAGCTTCTCGGGCTTCTGCGCCCACTCCAGCGCCGCGAGGGTGGGCGTCGCCATGTCGCAGGCGGGCTCCTCGCTACCCGGGGTGACGGTCACGAGACGCCGTCCCCTTCGCACCTCGAGGACGGCCTTCAGAAAGAGTGTGAGCGCCTCGTCGATGAGCTGACTGCGACTCAGGCCGAGCTCCTCGGCCAGCTCGATCGCTGCCGTGCCGTGGCTGTCAGGGACCGTGGCTTCCAGACGCATCGCAACCTCCTCCCTCAAATCTGAGGGACCATCGAGGGGTACGACGTTGCGGCTCCCGCCGCAAGCTTTGCCCCGCACGCCATTTTGCAGCCCCATGGGGCCACCCATGTCGCAAGGCCGTGGGGTCAGAAAGCGGCGCGCGAAGCGACGCCCCGATGGGTGCCCGTACCCAGCCCTTTCAACGTGTGTAGGACAGCGCCTCACGCACGCCGGGATTCGGGGGCGTTGACCCCCTCAGCCCGGGCTTTACGCGGGAGGTCGCCCCGCATCGGGGGCGACGGAACGTTTCGCGCGCTACGCGATCGATCGGCTCATCGCAGGCGGTAGGGAGCCGGCGCGAACACGCGGGCGACAGGGGGCACCGGCAACAGCCGGCGGCGGTCACGACGCCGTGGGCGGCCGCGCGGGCGTGGCGCGACGTCCTCACGGCCGTCGGCTGTGATCGGAGCGGTTGCGAGCGCTTCACGCGCGGGCGCGTGACGGTGGGTGGAGGTGGACGCGCAGCGCGCGAAACGTTCCGTCGCCCCCGCCGCGGGGGCGACTTCTTGCGCAAAGCCCGAACTGAAGGAGCCAACGCCCCCGAACCCCGGCGTGCGCGAGGCGCTGTCCGACGCACCTTGAGAGGGCTGACCCATGCTGCGCACACGATTCGAACTATCGCATCAGTTTGGAATACACGCGCCATAAGACGCGGTGTCTTGGATCTCCAAACAACGTCGATTTGGCAAGCAATCCTCGGTTCTCAAGCATGCACGCCGACAGTGCCGTTCACTGCTTTGCGCTTCACTTATGCAGATGTGCTGAAGCATGCAGTCGCCATGCTCGAGACACACTGCACCCTCGGATACGGGGTATCGATTTGTAACTGGCTGACACAGTGCCACCCCGGAGTTGGTCTGCGTAACCTGAGAGTGGCAATGCGGTGCGTCAGGGGGACACCCGTTCTCAGCGCTTGTGACGAGGCAACCTTGCGTGCACTCTCCCACGCCGTTAGGAAGAATGCGGGAAAAGAAGCAGGTCTGAGGGGCTCCCGACGGACCCGCGCAGTCTGTGTCGGAGCAGCAAAGTCGAGCGCACTTGTTTAGCGGGTAAGAGCAAACAAGCCCAGGGCGACAGTCACGAGAACCCCGCGCAGGATCGCAGGACATTCCCTCCTCTGCTTCGCCGATGTTTGTACACTCACTACGATTCTCGCAGGTCGTGCCACCGATTGGATCTGGAATCTGACGGAAGCATCGAAGATAACATCCGAGCCCCGGCGGACAGCCTCGGTTCGTGATAAAATCACATTCTCCAACGTCGGGTGCACAAACTCCGCTGGAACCGTCGGCACCCGCATCGAGGTTGCGAGAGAAAGGGAGAGGCCGACGCTCTGCACAAGCAGTGGCAAAGAGGGCTGCAAGAATTGTTGTTGGAAGGAATTGGGTGGCCATCTGATTACGGAGTGCAAACGCCGATCTCTGGATGGCCAGGCAGGTTAGGCGTGCAACGTGCGGTGCGGCAGGTGATGACCGTGAGTGTGGGGTTGCACATTTCCATGCACGTTGACGGCTCGCCTGCGCATGCGAAACCAGGACTACAGTCCTGTGAGTATGCACAGGAACTTCCGAGTGGCCTCGGTGGTGTTGTTGTTTGCTCCGAGCAGTAGAATCTGTCTATTAGCGGGTTGAAAGCGCAGTACGGCTTGGCTGCGGGGCAGCCGTTCGCCGTGATCGTCGGATCGCATGGCATTCCGCACACGGTGATGCCAACTTCCAGTGCGGTTGAGCAGAGCGCATCGGCTCGACCTCCCGAGGCCACGTCCTGGCACCAGTTGTCATCTCCCTGACAGCAGAGTTTTAGGCAGACGCCCTGACTCGCTCCTCGTGAATTTGGCGCACAGATGAAGCCCTCACGGCATTCGTCCATGGATGTACACGGGTAGCCCCAACCTCCTGTGCCTGCCGAGCGGCAAATAAACTCTGGAATGTCACACCGATAACCTGAGGGACATCCTGCGTTGTTGACGGGATTGCATCGCCCACGATCATTAAGACACGCCACCGCTCGGGCGTCTGGCATGGTGACGGCGTCTGAAGTGTCTGTCCCACCATCCGCAACTGATGTGAGCGGACTAAGTCGTGCGCATCCGATGAGGAAGAATCCGCACAGTACTGGCGCTCCAATTTGAACTCTGCCGGCACGCATTACCACGTGATCCTCAGTCCGCTGTTGAATGCACCGAGCGCGTAATGAGTGGAAGAAACCGTTGAGGATCTCGCCTGCGAATCCCCAGTCGAACGCGCGATAAGCCACCATAGCACCCCCGCTGCCATCGCCGTCGCACCCGCCGCAGCGACGCCCGTGCCCCAGTTGGTGTACTGAAATTGATTATTGTCGTGATCGTTATATTCGGGGGCGCAAGGGGAGTCGCGGTATTGACAGTTCAGCCCGTCGCGCAGACGAAGTTCACTTGCTCCCATGGCGAGCAAAATTCCTCCAGCAATCACTGCCGCACCTCCTGTCCCAACCAACACCCAAGGACCAGCCCCGGGGCCACCATTCTGCGCTGGTGTCACCGTCTGTGTTGCCAAAGAGAGTCTCGTATCGGCAACCGTAGCAATTGCCGCCGACTCGACCGCTCGCACCTGCACGGGCACGTCGACGCTCGTCCCTGCGGCGACCT
Source organism: uncultured delta proteobacterium (assembly GCA_903885885.1). Taxonomy (GTDB): domain Bacteria; phylum Myxococcota_A; class Polyangia; order Polyangiales; genus CAISKJ01. The sequence goes on along the minus strand of CAISKJ010000836.1, from coordinate 3,347 downwards.
GCACCTCCTGGTGCGACGCTTCGATGCCCTCCCCACCGACCTCGACCACCACCGAGCCGGGCATCACGCGCACGGGCAGGCCGAAGAGCGCTGCGGGAATCTCATGTCCGGCGACGCGGATCACCGCGCCTGCGGGCGGCGTACCCACCTGCAGCACCACGCTCCCGAGCCGCGGGCGCAGGGCGCTCTCGAGCGCGCGACAGTTCGTGAGGATCGTTGCGCGGTTGCGCAGCGTCGCGTCGGCCTCGGCCTCGCGCACGCACCCCGACGCATGGTCGAGCGCCTCGAGCAACGAGCCCGTCACCTCGCTCTCCTGCGCCAGCAGGAGCCGCACCGACGGCGTCATGCGGATCTCGCCCGCCCGTCGCGCCAGGTCGAGGGCGCGCGGGTGGTCGCCCGCAGCGCGCGCGGCGTCGGCGCCCTGCAGAAGCTCGCGCCGTGCGACCTCGGTGGGGCTCGTCTGGGCCGGACACTCCGACGCGGCGAGGAGCAGGCATCCGGCGATCAACTTCGGCACGCTTCGCATCATCACTCCGTAGGTACTTGATCGTGCCCGGTGGTGGTCGCAGCGGGCGGCGGTGCAGGCGCGCTCGGTGCCGCCTCGACCGTCGCAGCCCGCACGGGCGCGGCCGGGCGTGACACCACCCGCGCACCACGCGCGGCCAGACCCGGAGCGCCGCGCGCCGCGCCCGCGTCGACGTGCACCGCGAGGCCCGTCGCCGACGGCTCGCGCACCGCACCATCGTCCTGCGATGCGCGCGATGCAGCACCGTTCGAGGGGGCAGGCGGCGCCGCAACGGGCACCGGCGCCGCGACGGGCGCCGCGACGGGCGCACGAACGTGCGCGGGGGGCGTAGTACGCGAGCCGACGGTGTAGCTCGTGAACGCGGCGACGACGCCCAGCGCCGCCACCGCGACGATGCCAGCATAGCGGCGCATGGGCGCGGTGCTGGCACGCTGCTCCGGAGCGGTCGAGCGCACGGTCTTTGCGCGGTCGAGCGTGTCGGGTGTGTGCGCCCCGTGCTCGGGCGCGGGGGGCGGCACCGTAGGGCCGCGCACCGTTGCGGGCACCGACGCCTCCAGCGCAGCCAGAAAGGCGCGCGCGTCGGCATAGCGATCCGACGGCTTGACCGCCACGGCCCGCGCGAGCACGGGCTCCCACACGCCCACGTCGAAGCCACGCTTCGCAGGCGTTGGGCGGCGCGGCGAGAGCACATCGACGAACAGCTCCGAGAGGTCTTCGCCGTCGTAGGGGGCCGCATCGGTGAGGAGCTCGGTGAGCACGAGCGCGAGCGCATACACGTCGGTCCACGGACCCGTGCGCGTGCCCGACAGCTGCTCGGGCGTGGCGTAGTCGGGCGAGTACGAGCGCTGCTGCGATTGCGTGGCGGTGTGGCCGCTCGTCGCCGTGTCTTCGCTGCCCATCACCTTCGCGATGCCAAAGTCGAGCACGCGCGTCGAGCGATCGCCGCGCTTGTTCGTCACGATCATCAGGTTCGGCGGCTTGATGTCGCGGTGCGCGACGCCCTCGTCGTGCGCGTAGGCGAGGGCCTCGAACACCGAACGCAGCGTAGCGAGGCACGCGGCGGGGCTCCTGCCGCCCGCGCCACGGCTCGCGCTGAGCTCCACGTCGAGGGGCGTGCCCGTGAGCCACTCGAGCACCATCCACGGCGCCGCTTCGCCGATGGGCATGGGCGACGCGCCGAAGTCGTGCACGCGCACGATGGAGGGGTGATCGAGCGCCGCGATGAGGCGCGCCTCCTGCGCGAAACGCTCGAGAAACGCCTTGCGCCCCGCGCCCTCGAGCTCCGCGGGAACCTTCAACACCTTGATCGCGACAGGCTTCTGCAGCGAAACGTGCGTGCCTCGATACACGATGCCGAAGCCGCCCTCGGCGACGACGTCGAGCACATCGTACTTGCCATCGAGGCGGTGACCCACGAGACCAAACAGGTCAACGGTGTTCGTGTCCATGGTTCGTGGCTATCCGTTTCGCCCACGCATTGCCGACGACATCACGACCAGCAAAGGCGCCGCGACCCTATGGATTTCGCCGTCGCCCGTCAACGTTGGACTATCTTTTCCATGGCAACAGGGCGCATCGGACCAAGCGCGCACAACCGCGCTCACGGCCACCAGCGATCTCCGCCGCCTCGCGCGCTAGCGTTCACCGCATGCGGTGAACGCGCACACCCCATGCGGTGAACGCGCGATCGCTACAGCGTCTCGAGCCACGCCACGATGGCCCTGCGGTCGCGCACCGATCCGCGCGTGCCGAACGCGTGGCCCGGCACGGCGCCCGCGCCGACCACGCCGCGCGTCCACGTGGGCGCGAGGCGCGCGGGGTCGAAGAGGTCGTCGAGCGTGGCGACGGAGCCGTCGTGCAGGTAGGGCCCCGCGTCGCGCACGCGCACCAGCGCGGGCGGGCGGTAGCGCCCGGTGCCGCGCGCGCTCCCGCGGGCGAGGGCGGGGTCGGTGCCGACCTCTTCGGCCGCCACGAGGTCGCCGCCGCCCGACGCGTTCGCGTGGCAGCTCTGGCACTGCGCTTCGAAGAGCGCGCGGCCTCGCGCCGCCTCCGCGGCGTCGACGGCGCGCGCGGCCACGGGCGGAGGCGCGAGGGCCATGAGGTACACCGCGAGCGCCCAGGCGAGCGCGCGCGGCGGTCGCACGCGCTGGTGTGCCGTCTCGATGAGCTGCGTCTCCTGGCGCACCGCGAGGGTGATCGTGCCCGCGCTGCGCAGGGTGCCCGCCTGCGTAAAGTACGTCTGGTCGCGGAGCCCCCAGAGGTCGGGAATGGCCACCGGGTCTTCGCTCTCGTCGCCTGTCACGTCGGCGCGGCCGGGGCCCCAGCGCGCCATGCGCGAGGCCAGCGCGGGGTCGAGCGGGGCGCCCGTGCGCGCGTGAAACGTGAGGCGCAAGCGGCCATAGTCGAACGCGCGCCGCGCCGCGCCGGCCACCACGCGACCGTCGACCTCACAGCTGTGACACAGCGCGCAGGTGATGCCGACGCGCGCGCGCCCGTCGACGTCTTGAAACACGCGCAGGCCCGTGTACGACCCGTCGGAGGCCGGCCGCACGCCGCCCGCATCGAGCGCGTCGGGGTGCCGCAGCCCGTACTCCGCGTAGGCCTCGGCGCGCATCGGGTACTCGAAGAACACGCGCCGCCCGAGGGCCTCCCACGCCGCGCGGGTGCGGGGCCGTTCACCGTCCCACAGCCGCGCGGTCGCGGGGTCGAGGGCGATGGGCGCTCCGTCGGCGAGGGCGCGCGCGACCTCCGCGGTGACGGGGAGCGTGCGCGGGTTCCACGCGGGGAGCGCGTCCCACCCGCGCGTTTCGAAGCCGTAGCT
>CAISKJ010000835.1 GCA_903885885.1 uncultured delta proteobacterium | reverse complement strand
TGCTCGGCGTCGACAAGGACTACCTCATCGACGCGCGCCTCACGACGCTGGCCCGCGAGCAGGGCTTCGCGTCGGTGGACGCGGTGGTCGCCGCGGCGCGCGCCGAGGGCGACGGGCGCATCAACGCACAGATCATCGACGCGCTCACCACCAACGAGACGACGTTCTTTCGCGACGTGCACCCCTTCGACGCGCTGCGCACGCACGTGCTCCCGACGCTGCTCGCGGCGCGTCCGCCCTCGCAGCCGCTGCGCGTGTGGTCGGCCGCCTGCTCGTCGGGGCAGGAGGCCTACAGCATCGCGATGCTCTTGCGGGACCACTTTGCCACGCTGCCCCGCGGCCGGGTGCAGATCGTCGGCACCGACGTGGCCGAGACCATGGTCGCCCGGGCGCGCGAGGGCCGCTACCGCCAGCTCGAGGTGAACCGCGGGCTGCCCGCGCCGATGCTCATCAAGCACTTTACGCGCGTCGGCGCCGAGTGGAGCGTGGCGTCCGAGATTCGGTCGATGGTGGAGTTCAAGCAGCTCAACCTCGTCGCGCCGGCCTCGCCGTTTCCGCAGGCTGATATCGTGTTCCTGCGCAACGTGCTGATCTACTTCGACGACGCGACGCGGGGCGCCGTGCTCCGCCGCGTGCGGGCCGCGTTGGCCCCCGACGGCTACCTGTTTCTAGGATGCGCCGAGACCACCGCGAGCGCCGACGACCTGTACGAGCGCGTGCAGATCGGCGCCGCGACGTGCCATCGACCGCGAACCAAGGGATGAGGCCTCCGATGCCCTTCGACGAGACATACATTCGCGAGATCACCCAGAGCGTGTGGTCCACCATGCTGGGGATGCCCCTCGAGGAGCGCTGGGGCGCGCTCGATGCGAAGCAGCCCTCACCGGGCGTCACGAGCTGGGTGTGCATCACCGGTTCGTGGTGCGGCGCGATCACCATCGAGTGCTCGTCGGCGGCGGCGCGCCGCGCGGCCGGGGCGATGTTCGGCATGGCGCCCGAAGAGGCCTCGCCCGAAGAGGTGCACGACGCGATGGGCGAGGTGGCCAACATCATCGGCGGCAACCTCAAGGGGCTGCTGCAGGGGCCCGTGTCGCTGTCGCTCCCCACGGTGAGCGATCGCTTCGACTTCGAAGCGCAGGGCAGCGGCCCCGGCGCGGTGGTGCGCGCCGCGCACTTCGAAAGCGAGGGCGAGCCCCTCGTCGTGCGGGTGTTCGCGCGCAGCGCCGCGCCGCCCGCGATGGACGGGTAGCGCGCGGTGCGAGCGGTGGCTGTGCGTCGCGCTCAGTGGCGCGCGCGCAGCACCAGGAAGAGCCCGAGCAGCACCGGGATGAACAAGATGCCCACCGCTACGATGAGCTTGTAGCGCGTGCTCTGCGACGGGTCGACGGGGGCCGCGGGGGCGGGGGGCGCGGTGCGCGCGGCGGGGGCCTCGGGGCGCAGCGCGGGCGCGGGGGGCGCCACCGGCGGGCCGAGCGACGACTTGAGCGTGTTGAGCGCGGGGGCCTGCACCGTGGGCCGGAGCACGGCGCGCGCGGCGCTCACGTCGGGGGGGCTCTGCGGCGCCGAGACCTTGCGCTGGAGGGCGTCCTGGTCGACGGCCATGGTGCGGAGAAACTCGTCGCCGTCGGCCATCTCTTGCGTCGACTCGATGTCGTCGTCGCCGACGGGCGGCTGCAAGGTCGAGAGCTGCGGGATCGCGGTGGTCGCGTCGATCTGGTGGTCGTCGAGCGCGTCGGGCGCGACGAAGC
>CAISKJ010000834.1 GCA_903885885.1 uncultured delta proteobacterium | reverse complement strand
CGTCGGCTACTTCGTGCAGGCGCAGATCGCCGATCGCCTCTTCGAGTGGCTCACCTGCGGGCCGCCCGCGCTGGCCTACATGAACGCGCACTCCGACTCGATCGGCACCTGCCGCGAGGCCGTCGACGCGCTCGCCCGCGTGCACCAGAGCGCGGGCGGCCTCATCGATTCGAAGATCACGTTCCTGCTCGCGCTCAACGTGTTCCTTCTCATCATCGGCATGCTGATGGACATCTTCTCGGCCATCGTCGTGGTCGTGCCGCTGATCGCGGGCATCGCGCTGCACTTCAACATCAACCCGTATCACCTGGGCGTGGTGTTTCTGCTCAACCTCGAGATCGGGTACCTCATGCCTCCCATGGGGCTCAACCTGTTCATCGCAGGCTTTCGCTTCAACCGCCCCGTGCCTGACCTCTATCGCATGGTGCTGCCCTTCATCGGCCTCTTCGTCACGGCCCTGATGATCATCACCTACGTGCCGAGCATCACGCTCGTGGCGCTGCCGAAGCCCGCGCACCCCGCGGTGGTGGCCCCCGCGCCCGACACCGCGAACCCCACACCCGCGGTCGCCGGTGACGACGGCGGCGCCGCGATGCCCCCGGGGGGCGACTGCGACGTGCCCCGCGACGACGAGACCTTCGAAGCGTTCCAGGCCCGCTGCAGCGGCGGCGGAGCAGCGGCGCCCGCGCCCGCAGCGCCCGCGCCCGACTGCGACGTGCCCCGCGACGACGAGAGCTTCGAAGCGTTTACGGCCCGCTGCAGCCCCGACGCGGCCCCCGCCGCGCCCGCCGATGCCTCCGCTGCGCCCGCAGCTCCCGCGGCCGACGGCGCGGCCCCCGCGGCCCCCGCCGACGCCTCCGCCGACTGAACCTCCCTCCCTCCCTCCGCCCGCTGACCGCTGACCGCTGACCGTTCGATCCTCCCGACGCGCGCTCGTTGCGCGGCGGTGCGGGTCTGCAGTTCGTTCCCGCTGGTGGCGGGGCGGTGTAGTCTCAACGGTCGGAGCTTCTCGCGCGTGCCCATTCCCACCTACGAAGAGAGAGTCGGCACGCTGCTCGGAGGCAAGTACCGCGTCGGCAACGTGGTGGGGCGCGGCGGCATGGGCGCCGTGTTCGAGGGCGTTCACGAGGGCACCGGGCGCGCGGTGGCCATCAAGGTGCTGAACCACGAGCACGTCGAAAACCCCGACGCCGCTGAGCGATTTCTCCGCGAGGCGCGCATGGTGGCGGGGCTCAAGCACCCCAACGTGGTCGACGTGCTCGACCTCGGCGAGGAGCCCGACCGCACCGTGTACATGGTGCTCGAGCTCCTCGAGGGCGAGGTGTTCGCGCGCACGCTCCACCGCGAGAAGGCGCTGAGCTACGAGCGCGCCGCCGAGGTGCTGCTGCCCGTGATGCGCGCCGTCGCGTACGCCCACAGCCGCAACGTGGTGCACCGCGACATCAAGCCCGAGAACATCTTTCTGCACCGCGACGCCGAGGGCGCCGTGGTGCCCAAGATCCTCGACTTCGGCATCGCGAAGGCCCTCGACGACGAGCGCGACAAGCACAAGACGCAGACGGGCTACCTCATGGGCACGCCCGCGTACATGTCACCCGAGCAGGGGGAGGGCATCCCCTCGCGCATCGGCCCGCCGGCCGACGTGTGGTCCATGGGCGTGGTCTGGTACGAGGCCCTCACGGGCGACATGCCCTTCGAAGGCCCGAGCTACACCGCCGTGCTACTCGCCGCGCGGAGCGGCAAGTTCACCCGCCTCGTCAAGCGCCTGCCCTCGCTCAGCGTGTCGGTGGCGAACGCCATCGACAAGGCCATGGTGCGCGACGCCGCGCGGCGCTACCCCGACATGGGCGCGTTCCTCGAGGCGCTCCAGCGCGCCGCCACGGAGGGGGGCGACACGCTGCAGGGCCGCGCCTCGATGCCCGCCTACGCGAGGGCCTCGCGCGAGCGCCTCTCGCCCGCACCGGGCGGCCCCGACACCCTCGACACGCCCGCCGACGCCCTCCACAGCGGCGTGATGGAGCTCGGTCCCGTGGCGCGCTCCGCCGCGCGCGACGAGATCACCCTCGGCGACGGCGCCAACGAGCCCGTAGTGCTGCTCAACAACCCGCGCCGCAAGGGCCGCAAGCGCCCCCTGGCCGCGGTCGCCGCCGCGCTGCTCGCCCTCGCGGGCGTCGGAGGCGCCGCCGCCCTG
>CAISKJ010000833.1 GCA_903885885.1 uncultured delta proteobacterium | reverse complement strand
TGCTCGGCGAGTCGGACCGCAACGCGTTCTCGCTCCACCTCGGTGCGTCGCTCTACTTCAACGCGGGCCTCTTCGGCGTGACGCCGGGCACCAACGTCACCGACGACGGCTTCCGCGGCCGCGTGAACGCCACGCTCGCGGGCCGCGAGGGCCCCATCCGTTGGAGCTTCAGCCTCGGCGCCCACCTGCGGCAGAACACGGTCACGGTGCTCGACACCACCGTCGGGAGCGACCTCTTCGCCTCCGCCGCGGTGGCCTACGTCGCCCTCGACGACCGCCTCTCGATCGGCCCCGAGCTCTGGGCCTCGACCGTTCTCGATAACGCCTTCGAGGGCAAGCACAACAACTTCGAGGGCCTCCTCGGGGTGAACTACCTCATCGCCGACGCCATCCAGGTGGGCGCGGGCGTGGGCCCGGGCTTCGCGCGCGGCGCGGGCACCCCCGACTGGCGCGGCATCGTGCGTGTGGCGTACGCCCCCTCGGAGCGCGATGCCGACGCCCCCGCGCCGGCCGACGCCGACAGCGACGGCGTGCTCGATCCCGACGACGTGTGCCCCACCACGCCGCAGGGCGCGCACCCCGACCCCGCGCGCCTCGGCTGCCCCCTCGGCGACACCGACGGCGACGGCGTCTTCGACAACGACGACCAGTGCGTGACCGAGCCCATGGGGGCCAACCCCGACCCGGCCCGCCGCGGTTGCCCGCGCCGCGACACCGACGGCGACCCCGTGTTCGACGACGAGGACGAGTGCGTGACCGAGCCGCAGGGCCCGAACCCCGACGCGCAGCGCCGCGGCTGCCCCGACGGCGACGAGGACCACGACGGCGTGCTCAACAGCATCGACCAGTGCCGCACGGTGCCGCAGGGCCCGCTGCCCGACCCCGCGCGCCCCGGCTGCCCGCTGCCCGACCGCGACCGTGACACGGTGCCCGACAACACCGACCACTGCCCCGACGAGCCCGGCGTGCCCTCGACGGACCCGCAGCGCAACGGCTGCCCCAACCGCTTCGTCGTCGTCGACGGCACGGCCATTCGCCTCTTGCAGCCGGTGTTCTTCGCGATCAACCGCGACGTGATCCTGCCGCAGAGCGCGGGCGTGCTCACCGCCGTGGGCGACGTGCTCCGCGCCTCGCCCTGGATCCACCGCGTGCGCATCGAGGGCCACACCGACGACAGCAACACCGACGAGTACAACCTCGACCTGTCGCAGCGCCGCGCCAACAACGTGATGCGCTGGCTCGTGCAGAACGGCATCACGCAGGAGCGCCTCGAGGCCCGCGGCTTCGGCGAGTCGCGCCCGCTGCGCCCCATCGACGGCCTCGCCGGCGCCGCCCTCCGCGACGCGCGCAGCACCAACCGCCGGGTGATGTTCATCGTCGTCGACCCCAGCTTCGACGCGGCGCCCAACGGCAACGTGCAGATCCCCGCCAACTGAGCGCATCTCGTACGCCGCGAGGCGCGAGGGTGTAGTAGGGCATCTGCACCATTGCCCATGCGCTCTCCCCTCGCTGCCATCTTCCTCATCGTCGTCGTCGACGTCCTGGCCTTCACGCTCATCATCCCCCTGCTGCCGTTCTACGCCGAGCGCTTCGGCGCCACCGAGCAGCAGGTGGGCCTCCTCGTGTCGACCTTCGCCGTGTGCCAGTTCCTCGCGGGCCCGGTGCTCGGCGACCTCTCCGACCGCGTGGGGCGCAAGCCCGTGCTCGCGCTCTCGCAGCTCGGCACCTTCGCGGGCTTCCTCGTGCTCGCCAACGCGCACTCGCTCGCGATGATCTTTCTCTCGCGCGTGATCGACGGCGTCACCGCGGGCAACCTCTCGGTCGCGC
>CAISKJ010000832.1 GCA_903885885.1 uncultured delta proteobacterium | reverse complement strand
GGGCCTGAGCAGCAGCGAGTACGTGCCCACGCCCGACGCCGAGCTCTACGCCGAGAGCGAGCTCGATCGCTACCCGCGCACGCGCACCGTGCTCGACGGCTCGACCAACGACTTCCATCACTTTCAGTTTCGGCCCACGCTCGGCGCGCAGTTCACGTTCAACGACCACGTGCTGGCCCGCCTCGCGGCGGGCATGGACTACAAAGAGGTTCTGCAGCCCGAGACCACGCCCTCGTACGTGCTCCTCGCGCGCATTACGGTCTCGCCGTGGGAGGTGTTCACCCTCCGCGGCCGCGCGGTCACCTGGAACGCCGAGGCCGAGTTCGCCGTGCGCCAGGCCTTCAGCGACTCGCCCAACGGCAACAACGCGCGCGACGGCCAGCTGCGGCTCAACACCCGCCTCGCGGTGCCGATCATCAACGCCCTCTCGCTCACCATCTCGTACGACCTCTTCGGCCGCCTCGCGCGCGGCAACGAGCTCGGCGTCGCCCACGACGTCACCCTCGGCCTCGCGTATACGTGGGCCCGCGCGGTTCAGACCTTCGGGCGCTGACCGCCGCGCGCCCCTCCACCTCCTCGCCTCGCCCACACCCTGAGAGCACCTCAATGCCCATTCGTTTTCGCAACATCGGCGGCATCTACCAGTTCATGGTCCACGACGAGGACGACCTCGCCCAGATCGACGCGCTAGACCCCGCGCGCTGGGCGGCCACGAGCGCGCCCCTCTCCGACCTGCACTGTGACCCTGCGTTTCTCGCGTACCTCGACGCCGAGGGCACGGGCCGCGTGCGCGTCGGGCAGATCGTGGCCGCGCGCGACTGGCTCTTCGCGCGCCTCGCGCGGCGCTCGGTGGTGAAGGGGCGCCTCGAGGCGATCCCCGTCGAGGCCCTGCAGACCAGCGGCGCCGGAGAGAGCCTGCGCGCCGCCGCGCTGCGCGTGAACCGCGATCAGAAGGCCGCGGACTCCACGAGCGTCGCGCTCGCCGACGTGCGGGCCTTCAAGGGCGCGTACCCGCAGATTCTCGCGAACGGCGACGGCGTGGTGCACCCCGACGTGGTGCCCGAGCCCGAGGTGGCCGCGTTCATCAAAGACGTGATCGCCGCCGTCGGATCGGTGAAAGACCGCGGCGGGGCCGACGGCGTCGACGCGTCGCTCCTCGCGGCCTTCACCGACAAGGGCAACGGCTGGCTCGCGTGGCGGGCGAAGGCCCGCGAGGCGACCGTGTGGGGCGACGACACCGCCGCCGCCGCGGAGCTCGTGGCGCGCGTCGACGCGAAGATCGAGGCGTACTTTCTCCACGCCGACCTCGTGCGGCAGGAGGCGCCGTCGGCGGGGCTCCTCAAGCTCAGCGACGACGCGTTTCGCGCGCTCAACGCCCGCGACGCGGCGGCCATCGAGGCCTACCTCCGCGGGCTTCCCCTCGCGCCGCCGGACGCGCGCGGCGTGCTCGCGCTCGACACCGTCGGGGCCCTCTACCGCGACGACATGGCGGCCCTGCGCGACACGGTGCTCCCGCGCGCGCTGGGCGTGCCCGTGCGCGAGCTCACGCGCGAGACGTGGCGCAAGGCGCGGGCGACCTTCGACGGGTACAACGCCTGGATGGCCGCGAAGCCCGCGGAGCCCTTCGACGCCCTCGGCGAAGAGAAGCTCAAGGTGTATCTCGCCGGGCCGCTGCCGGCGCGGGTCACGCACTTCATCGAGGTCGACAAGGCCGCCGCGCCCGAGCTCGCGCAGGTCGACGAGCTCGAGAAGCTCTTGCTGTATGTGCGCTGGCTCGTCGAGCTCGCGAACAACTTCGTAAACTTCTCCGCGATCTACCTCCCGAAGGAGACCGCCCTCGTCGAGACGGGCTCGCTCGTGATCGACGGGCGGCGCCTCGAGTTCTGCGCGAAGGTGCTCGACCGCGCGGCCCACAAGGCCGTGGCGACGGAGAGCCTCATCTTTCTCGTGTACGCGCGCATCTCCGAGAAGCAGGGCGGCGCGAGCTTCGAAGTCGTGGCGCCCGTGACGGGCGGCGAGAAGGGCCGTCTGCGCGTGGGCAAGCGCGGCATCTTCATCGACACCAAGGGCGTCGAGTGGGACTCGCAGATCGTCGAGGTGGTCGAGAACCCCATCTCGGTGCGCGAGGCGATGTTCGCGCCCTTCCGCCGCGCTTCGAAGTTCGTCAACGACAAGGTCGAGGCGTACTTCGGCTCCGCGTCCGACGCCCAGCAGGCCGGGTTGCAGAACTCCACCGCGGCCGCCACCGAGCAGGCGCAGCAGGGCGCCGAGGCCGCCGCCGCGCGCGCCGCCGCGGCCACCCCCGAGCCCGCCCCCGCGGCG
>CAISKJ010000831.1 GCA_903885885.1 uncultured delta proteobacterium | reverse complement strand
GTCGCTCGCGCGTCGACCCGAGGCCACGGGCACTGTCGACTCCATGGCCCTGCGCCGCGCCCGCTACGCCCGCGAGCGCGCTTCGAACGGCGCCGCCGTCACGGGGCCGAGCTTTCCCGGCGCCCACGTGCTGCTCTTCACCGTCGACGCGATGCGCGCCGATCGCCTCGGTCGCATGCGCGCGGGGCGCTCGCTCACGCCCACGATGGACGGCCTCGCGGCCCACGGCGTGGTGTTCACCACCGCGTACGCGCAGGCGCCGCACTCGAGCTACTCGCTGTCGTCGCTGCACACGGGCGAGTACCTGCACGAGACCCTCCCGCTCGGTCAGCCGCAGCCGCTCACCACGATGGCCGACGTGCTGCGCGCCGCGGGGCGCCACACCGTCGCGCTCTACACGCAGGGCGTGTTCTTCACCGAGGGCGAGCGCCTCGACCGCTACCGCGAGACCGACTTCGGCTTCGCGCGCGCCACGCACGTCGACCGCGACGCCGACGAGCAGGCCGCGGCCGCCATCGGCGAGCTCGACGACCTCGTGCGACGGGGGGAGCCCTCGGGGCTCCTGTGGGTGCACTTCTTCGACGCGCACGCGCCCTACCAGGGCAGCGGCCCCACCGCGGCGGCGCAGTACGACGACGCCGTGGCGCGCATCGACGCGGCCATGGGCAGGGTGCTCGCCCACGCGCGCCGGGTGCTCGCGCGCGACCTCGTGGTGGCCGTCACCGCCGACCACGGCGAGGAGTTTGGCGACCACGGCGGCGTCTATCACGGCTCCACGCTCTACGACGAGCAGGTGCGCGTTCCGCTTGTAATCTCGGCCCCCGGGCTCACGGCGCGCAGGGTGAGCGCGCCCGTCGAGCTCATCGACGTGGCCCCCACGCTGGTGGCCCTCGCGGGCGCGCGCCCCGCGCCGACGATGCGCGGCCGCGACCTGCGCGCGTGGATGGTGCACCCGCCCGACGCGGGCGCCGACACGCCGCCGGTGTTCTCCGCGGTCAACAGCCGCAAGATGGTGCGCCACGGTCAGTGGAAGCTCGTCGCCGACCTCACCTACGGCGTGTACGAGCTCTTCGACCTGACCGCCGACCCCGGCGAGCGGCGCAACCTCGCGGGCACCTACGCCGACCTCCGCGAGACGCTCCACGCCGACCTCAGCGCGTGGCTCGAGGCCCTCTCCGACCGCGGCACCGCGCGCGGCGCCGTGGCCCGCGCGAGGGTGGGCGACCGCGCGGCCATCCCGGGGCTCACCGAGATCGTGCGCGACCCGCGCGCCTCGGAGCGCGACCGCACCGAGGCCGTCGAGCTCCTCGCGGGCTTCGCGCGGCGCTCGCTCATCGACACGCTGCGGCCGCTCCTCGACGACCGCAGCGAGGCCGTGCGCGACGCGGCCGCAGTGGCGCTCGGCAACGCGGGCGCCCGCAGCGCGGCGCCGCGGCTGCGCGACCTCGTGCGCTCCGACGTGCCCGCGATGCGCCGCCGGGCGGGCCTCGCGCTCGCGAAGCTCGGCGACCACGCCGCCGTCGACGCGCTCATCGAGACGCTGTGGTCGCCCGACGAGTCGCAGGTCATCGAGGCCATTCGCGCGCTCGGTGCGCTCGGCGACGCGCGCGCGCTCGAGCCCCTGATGACGGTGTTTCCCGACGACCACGTGCGCTACCAGGTGGTGCTCGCGCTCGGTCAGCTCCGCGACCGCAGCCTCTACGAGACGCTCGCGCTCACGGCCCTGCGCGACCCCACCGACGACGCGCGCGCCAACGCCATCGCGGCCCTCGGGCGCCTCGGTGACCCGCGCGCCATCCCGCTCATCCTCGGCACGATTCACCACACGCACGCCGAGCGATACGCGGCCGAGGCGCTGGGCGCGCTGGGCGCCGTGGGCCCGCGCATCGAGGGCTTCGACGCGCGCTCCGTCGAGGTGACGCCCAACGCGTTCACGTCGTGCGGCCCCCACGAAGACACCCTCGGGTGGCGCTACCTCGGCGCCCACAGTTGCATCGGAAAGCCCGGCGGCGGAAGGCTCCCGGTGAGCTTCTACTCGCGCCGCGGGGGGCTCCGATTGGTGGTGATCCGCGCGCGCCGCGACGACGGCCCGCCGGTGCGCATCCCGCTGCGATTGGGGGCCGAGGTGGTGGCGACGATCCCGCTCTCACCGCGCTGGGAGGAGTCGCGCGTGCCCATGCGCGTGCCCGCTGGCGACGTGGAGATTCAGTTCGACCTCGACGGCGCGGGCTCGCCGCCGCCGGTGCTGCACCTCGATCACATCGTGGCGCTGCCCGCGCGCTGAAGGGGTATTACGCGGGCTCGTGGAGGCACAGCGGGTCGCTCGCCATCACGTCGCCCGTCGAGGCCCACGCGCGGGCCCGCGAGCCGCCGCAGAGGTGGCGGTACTCGCAGCGGCCGCAGCGTCCCTGGAGGTTGTCCATCGCGCGCAGCGCGGTGAGGCCCGGCGCCGTGCGATAGAGTTCCGAGAGGGGCGCCTCGCGCACGTTGCCCACCTTCGGAAAGGGCAGAAACCCGGCGGGGTACACGTCGCCCACGTGGCTCACGAACACGATGCCCGAGCCGTCGCGGATGCCGAAGCCCATCATGCGGCCGCGCTTCTCGACCTCTTCGAGGGTGGCGCCCTCGGCGAGGCGGCGCTGCATCCAGTAGCGGCGATAGTGCGGGGCCTCGACGGTGCTCACGTGAAAGGGCGCGTGCTGCGCGTGCTCGTACACCCACGCGAAGAGGTCTTCGATCTCGCGCGCCGACGGGCTCCCGAGCATGAGGCCGCGCCCCACGGGAATGAGCACGAAGAGGCTCCACCGTCGCACGGGCGGCGCGCAGCGCTCTTTGAGGAGGTCGAACATCTGCGGCACGAGCGCGAGGGTGTCGCGGGTCACGGTGGTGTTGATCTGCACGGGCATCCCGACGTCGCGAGCCCACCCGAGGGCGCGCAGCGACATGTCGAAGGTGCCGTCGATCTGACGAAAGCCGTCGTGCGCGAGGGCGCTGGGGCCGTCGAGGCTCATGCCCATGGTGGCCACGCCGGCGGCCTTGAGCCGCCGCACGACCTCTTCGGTGAGCAGCGGCGTCACCGCGGGGGTAATGGCGATGGGCACGCCGATGGAGCGCCCGTACGCGATGAGTTCGAACACGTCGGGGCGCTTGAGCGGATCGCCGCCGGTGAGCACCAGGTGGCTCCCCAGCGCCTTCACCTCGCGCATGAGCGCGAAGCCCTCTTCGGTGGTGAGCTCTTGCGGATCGCGACGCGAGAGAGAGTCTGCGCGGCAGTGGCGACACGCGAGGTCGCAGGCCACGGTCATCTCCCAGTACACGTTGACGGGCGCGTCGCCGTAGGTAAACGAAGGGAAGTACGCGGTGCTCATCGCGAGGGCGTATTCACGCATCGCGCCGCGCGATTGTGCGCGTCGCTGGCGAGAGGGGCGCGCACGCGCGGCGCACGGGCGCACCGATCTCGCCGCGCGCGCAAGCGGTTCAGCGTAACGTCGCCGACTGGCCCCATGGACACCGAACGCGTCGACCTCGTGTTGCAGTACATCCTCGCGAGCGCGGGCGAGCGCCACGGGGGCGAGCGCGAGGTCACCGCCACGCAGATGGTGAAGTTCGCCTACCTCGCCGACGCGGCCCACGCCGCGCGCCACGACGGCGACACCTTCACCCACGCCCCGTGGACCTTCTCGCAGTACGGCCCCCACGCGCCCGCGCTCGAGGCCCGCATCGCGCCCGTGGCCCGTCGCATCGGCGCCTCCACCCGCGGCGCGTACTACCTCCTCGAAGACGACGACCTCGGGCATCGACGCGCCGCCGAGCTCGCGCTCCCCGCCCCCGTCACCGTGGCCCTGCAGCGCGCCCTCCGCGCCTTCTCGCACGACACGCACGGCCTCCTCGTGCACGTGTACGCCACCGAGCCGATGCGCCGCTGCCTCCCCGGCGAGCCCCTCGATTTCACCCCGCTCGCGGCGCCCGAGGCCACCGCGGCCCTCGCGCCGCTGGCGCCTCTTTCGCCGCGCGCCCGCGCTGCCCTCACCGCCCGACGCGGGGCCATTCACGCCCCCACCGTTGCGCCCACCGCGTACGCGCCGCGCTACGACGACTGCTTCGTCGCGGGGCAGCGCGCGCTCGACGCGCCCGAGCGGGCGCTCGTCGCGTGCGGCGGCACGCTCACCGTCGAACCCACTGCCTGGAGCGCGCCCGCGCGGCGCGAGCGCGATGTTCCCTGACGACGCGATTCAATCGATGATCGGCCCGTGGTGGTCGCCCGATCGCTCCGACGTGCTCGCGCGGGGGAGGCTCATCTACACGTACGCGCTGCACGCCGACGCGCACCCCTACGTGCTCACCGCGGAGGGTAAAAAAGAGCCCGCCGACCCCTCGCGCGTGAAGCTGCGCATCGAGCCCTTTCAGAGCGACGCGCCGCCGAAGCCCCCGTCGCCGCCGACGCCCGCGCTGCCCTTCGAAGAGGGCGAGGCGTGGTGCGTTCACCGCGTGCGACGGCGGCCGTGCCTGGTGCTCGGCGTCACGGGTCCGGGCGTGCACCGACCGCTGCGCACGGCGGCGCGCGAGACCCCGGTGGGGCCCGCGCTGCTCGTGGCGCCGTACTACGAGGTC
>CAISKJ010000830.1 GCA_903885885.1 uncultured delta proteobacterium | reverse complement strand
GGCGGCGCGAGGCAGGTGGCGGCGGTGCGGGCGGTGCTGCGCCTGGGCGGCGCCGGTGAGTCCGAGCGACAGTGCGAACGCGACGACCGACAGGGTGCTGCGATGTGCCATGCGAGACCTCCGAGGGTGACGATGCGGCGGAGCACATGAGCACGCGCCGTGCCCCCCGTCGGCCACGCTGAAAAACACGACACGTGGGGAACTTCGGGCGCCTTCGGGGCTCCGCGCGCGACGAGCATCAACGGCGGCCGACGGTGGGGGTGTCAACGCGCGATCACACGCGCGCCCCGCGCGTGTCAGGGCGTAGCGGAAACGGTGCGGGCGAGGGCGGCGCCGCGGCCCTCGAGGCGGGCGCGGGCGTCGGCGAGGGCGGCGCGGACCTGCTTGCGGGCGGGGCCGCCGACGATGTCTCGGCGCTCGACGGCGGTCTCGGGGTCGAGGGCGGTGTAGATGCTCTCGTCGAAGGTGGGGTGCTCTTCGCGAAACTCGTCGAGCGAGAGCTGCGCGAGCTCGCACTGCTTCGCGATGGCGCGGCCCACGAGGCGCCCGGCCACCTCGTGCGCGTGGCGGAACGGCACCCCGCGGGCCGCGAGCCAGTCGGCCACCTCGGTGGCGGTGACGTAGCCCGCGCCGAGGGCGGCGCGCATGCGGTCGCGGCGGAAGGAGAGCGCGCCGATCGCGTCGGCGAGCACCTCGGCGGCGTCGCGCACGGTGTCGACGGCGTCGAAGACGGGGGCCTTGTCTTCCTGAAGATCGCGGTTGTACCCGAGGGGCAGGCCCTTGAGCACAACGAGGAGCGCGACGAGGTCGCCGATGACGCGGCCCGCCTTGCCGCGCACGACCTCGGCGACGTCGGGGTTCTTCTTCTGCGGCATCATCGACGAGCCCGTGGCGTGGGCGTCGGCCATCTCGATGAAGCCGAACTCCATCGTGGACCACCACACGAGCTCCTCGGCGATGCGCGAGAGGTGCACCGACGCGATGGCGAGCGCCGCGAGGAGCTCGAGGAGAAAATCACGGTCGGCGGTGGCGTCGACGCTGTTGCGCGTGGGCCGCGCGAAGCCGAGGAGGTTGGCCGTGAGCGCGCGGTCGAGGGGAAAGGTGGTGGCGCACACCGCGCCCGAGCCGAGGGGGCTCTCGTTCATGCGCATGGCGCAGTCGTGGAGGCGCCCGTGGTCGCGGTCGAACATCTCGACCCACGCCATGAGGTGGTGCGCGAGGCGGTTGGGCTGCGCGCGTTGAATGTGGGTGTACGCCGGGAGCAGCGTGTCGACCTCGTCGTCGGCGCGGGTCACGAGCGTGAGCGCGAGGCGGTCGAGGCTGCGGCCCACGCGGGCGCAGGCGTCGCGGGCCCACAGGCGCATGTCGGTGGCCACCTGGTCGTTGCGGCTGCGGCCCGTGTGGAGGCGCGCGCCGACGTCGCCCTCGCGCGCCGTGAGCGACGACTCGATGTTCATGTGAACGTCTTCCTTCGCGGCGTCCCACGCGAAGGTGCCCGCGCGGATCTCGGCGCGGATCGCACCGAGGCCGCGGCGAATGGCCGCCACGTCGGGCTCGGTGAGCACCCCGATGGAGGCCAGCATGTCGGCGTGCGCGAGCGAGCCCGCGATGTCTTCTTCGGCGAGGCGCTTGTCGAAGCTCACGCTCTCGAGAAAGCGCGCGGCGCCCGCGTCGAGCTCCTGTTCGAATCGCCCGCCCCAGGCAGTCTTCGTGGCCATGACTTGTCTCGTTGCTCCTTCAGGGCGACGGAGGGAAGGGCACCTCTCCCCTCCGCGTCAACGAAGATCGCGCGACGCGCACTCGCGCGGGGCACCGTTCGTTGGCGTTGACGCTTTTCTCGGCGCTCTGTTAGCTTCCGCCGGCGTGAAGCGGGCGTTGTCAGTCGGGTTGTTGGGGCTCGTGGGTGCCACCGCGTGCGGCCCCATCGGGTACGTCGTCGAGATCAACGGCGCCGCGCAGGCCGTCGAAGAGGCCCGCTCCGTCGATGCGTCGCACTACGCGCCGTACGAGTACCACTACGCCCTGTCGCACCTCGAGAAGGCCCGCGAGTTCGCCGCCGAGGCCGAGTACCAGAACGCGATGGACATGGCCGGCGTCGCCGAGGAGTACGGCAACCGCGCGCGCGACCTCGCCCGCCGCCGCCACCAGGAGAGCGGGCGGTGAGCGCCGCGCGTCGCCTCGTGGGGCTGTGCGCCCTGATCTCCCTCGGCTGCACCGCGTCGTCGGCGCTCGAAGGGCGCATCCGCTCGGCGCGCGAGCTGCTCGTGCAGGCCGACCGCAACGGCGCGTACGTGTGCGCGCCGCGCGAGCTCGCCCTCGGGCGCGCCAACGTCGAGTACGCCGATCGCGAGCTCGAAGAGGGCCACAGCCGCCACGCCGAAGAGCACGTGACCCTCGCCGACGAGAACGCGCGCGCCGCGCTGCGCATGTCGCCCGCCGAGCGCTGCGCGCCCCGCGAGGTGGTGGTGCAGGGCCCCGGCGACCGCGACGGCGACGGGTACCTCGACCCCGACGATCAGTGCCCCGATCAGCCCGAGAACTTCAACGGGTTTCAAGATCAAGACGGCTGCCCCGACGACCCCGACAGCGACGGCGACGGGCTGGCGGATTCGCGCGACGGCTGCCCGCTCGACCCCGAAGACCGTGACAGCTACCTCGACGACGACGGCTGCCCCGAAGGCGACAACGACGCCGACGGCATCGCCGACGCGGTCGACAACTGCCGCAACGAGGCCGAAGACCCCGACGGGTACAACGATCAAGACGGCTGCCCCGACACCGACAACGATCAAGACACGGTGGTCGACACGACGGACCGCTGCCCCAACGAGGCCGGGCCCGTCGACAACCAGGGCTGCCCGCCGGTGTTCACGCACATTCAGGTGACGCAACACGGGGTGCGCTTCCGCGTCGAGTTCGATTTCGACCGCGCCACGCTTCGGCCCACCGCGGCGGTCACCCTCGATGAGGTGGTGGCCTTCCTCAACCAGCAGCAGAACAGGGCGCTGCGGTACGAGGTGGGCGGCCACACGTCGAGCGAGGGCGCGCGGATTCACAACCAGCGCCTCTCGGCGGCGCGCGCGGAGACCGTGCGACGCTACCTGATGGATCACGGCATCGACGGCACGCGCATGACATCGCGCGGGTACGGCCCGAGCCAGCCCATCGAGTCGAACCGCACCGACGCTGGCCGGCAGATGAACCGCCGCGTCGAGCTCAACGAGATCGACGCCAACGGCGGCCTCGTTCGCTGAGCGTGTAGAGACCTGTCGCGAGAGGCTCTCGCGGGGCGCGCGCGCTCTGCGACGGGGCTGTGACAGGATGTCTTCGCATGGGGGCGAAACCGTGTAGGATCGCGCCGCGGAATAGGGCTGCCCAGGAGAGGGGAGCCCTCCGAATACACCCATGACGACGTACCGGAACACATCCCTCCTCGTCGCCGCGCTCGTGATGTCTGCGCCCGCGATCGCTCACGCGCAGCAGGGGCCGCGCGATCCGCAGGCCAACTCGCTCGTGCGCCAGGCCATGCAGGACTACCAGGACCTCGAGATCGATCGCTCGATCGAGCGGCTCAACATCGCGCTGCGCACCTGCGGCTCGAACGGCTGCTCGAACGCGGTGCTCTCGCGCGTGCACATGTCGATCGGCATCGTGCGCGTCGGCGGTCAGCAGAATCAGGCCGACGGCGTGGCCGCGATGGCGCGCGCGCTCGAGATCGACACGCACGCCGAGCCCGACACCCTCCTCGCGACGCCCGAGATCAACGAGGCCTTCGCCGAGGCGCGTCGTCGCAGCGGGGGCGGTCGCACGAGCCCGCCCGGTCCGTCGAACACGCCGAATCCGCGCAACGCGCCCGCCTCGAGCGGCGGAGAGCTCCTGCACACGCCCGCGCCCGAGCAGCTCGAGAACACCCCGCTGCCCGTGTACGTCGAGCCCGCGAGCTCGCTCAACGCCGCGCACGTGTACGTGAACTTTCGCGGCAACGGCATGCGCCAGTACGAGCGCCGCGAGATGCAGCGCCTCGGTCAGGGCTGGGGCACCGAGATCCCCTGCGTGCAGATCATGCAGCCGGGCGTCGACTACTACATCACCGCGCTCGACGACGGCGGCTCGACGCTCGCCTCGACGGGCAGCGAGTCGTCGCCCGTGCACGTGAACATTCTCGCGAGCTCGACGCGGCGCTCGTTTCCCGCGCCGACGCTGCCGGGGCGTCCCGCGCCCGCGTCGTGCGCGAGCTGCGAAGACTGCCCCCCGGGCATGAGCGGCCCCACCTGCTGCCCCCGCGGCGGCGCCTCGACGGGCGGCGGCCGCGGCCAGCTCGGCGATCCGTGCAGCGCCAACAGCGAGTGCGGAGAGGGCCTCCGGTGCGACGGCGGCGCGTGCGGCGTCGACAGTGGCGAGTCGAACGGCGGCGGCGAGGATCCGTCGACGCCCAGCACGCCGCGCAACTACTCGCGCTTCTCGTTCGACCTCGGCGGCGGCGTCGGCGGCGCGTGTCTCGCTGGCACGCCCGCGTACGCCGAACAGTTTCAGAACGCGGTGACGCGCCAGCCCGAGTGCGGGCAGTACACCTGCTACCGCACCATCGACCCGGGCCTCGCGCCGACGGGGTATCTCACGGCCAACCTGCGCTTCAACGTGACGCAGCGCATCGGCCTCGCGCTCGGCGCGCGCTTTCAGTTCGACACCGCCGACTGGACGGTGCAGGCCCCCGGCACGAGCACGGTGACCAAGCCCAACCCGATGGCCAACCTGCTCCTCTACGCCCGGGTCTACTACGCCTTCACGCCAGGCGGCTTCTCCCCGACGGGCCC
This sequence comes from uncultured delta proteobacterium, assembly GCA_903885885.1. GTDB lineage: Bacteria > Myxococcota_A > Polyangia > Polyangiales > CAISKJ01. The sequence continues at coordinate 285 of CAISKJ010000830.1, read as the reverse complement.
CGTGGCGTCGGCCTTCGTGGGCGGCGGCGCGGGGCAGATCGAGCCCAAGCCCGGCGTGCCCGCGTCGGCCCGCTACCCGAGCGCGCACGTGATCTCGGGCTACGGCAACATCCAGGTCGGTGGCCGCGTCGAGTATGGGCTCCGCAACGGCTTTCACGTCGCCGGCGAGCTCACGCTGCACTTCATGGTGCCGACCTTCCTCTTCAACGCCGACCTCTCGGCCCTCGTGGGCTTTCACTTCTGATCCGTTGAGCACCGTCGCCGAGCTCTTCGCCGACGCGCGCG
>CAISKJ010000829.1 GCA_903885885.1 uncultured delta proteobacterium | reverse complement strand
GCCGTGGGGTCGAGGCGCGCGCACACGGCCTTGGGGAGCTCGACCACGAGGCCCGCGTGGGCGTTGACGTTGGAGGAGACGCGGAGCGACCAGTCTTGCGGCGCGCCGGGCGCCATGGCGACGGAGAAGACCCCGGGCGCGTCGCCGTCGGCGGCGCCCGAGAGGGCCACGGTGGAGACCTCGACGTTGTTGCGCGCGGGGTCGACGACGCGCACCGACAGGCCGCCCACGGCGGCGCCCGCGCGGGTGCGGAGGGTGCCCGACCAGCGGGTGTACGAGGCCGGGTACACGATGTCGAAGCGCTGCAGCACGCGGTCGGAGCGCACGTCGAAGTTGCGCTCGAAGCGCGGCGGCACGGTGCCGCGGAGCGCCTGCGCGGGGCGCACGAGCACGTCGTAGGTGCCGTCGGTGAGGGAGGCGGCCCAGGTGTGCGCGGCGACGTCGTTGCCGAGGCCGGGGAGGGGCTGCGTCTGCGAGATCACCTCGACGGGGGACATCACGTCGGGGCCGTCGGCGGGGGTGAAGCGCACCGTCGCGGCGAGGAGCTCGGGGGCGCCCGTGGCTTCGTTCTCGCGCTGCGCCGCCACGATGCCGTAGACGGTGCGGCGCGTGCGGAGCGCGAGGTCGACCACCTCGCCGGTGCGCAGCGAGCGCGGCGGCGTGAGGGTGGGGAGCGCGTCGCTGAGCCCGGCGACGGTCTCCGGCGGCACGACGCGGAAGAACACCTCGGTGCGCGCGACGGCCACGCAACGGTGGCTGGTGAGGTCGCACACGCCCTCGCGGCACGCGTCGTCGGCGTCGCAGCGGTTGAGCGCGCGGGGGCCCACGGCGCCGCCGCCGTCGCCGCACGCGGCGAGGGCGAGCGCGAGGAGCAGGGCGCGGAGGGGCGCCGCGCGCGTCACGGCTGCACCCGCTGGGCGCACGACTCGACGGGGTCGACGGTGGCGCCGCCGCTCGGGGGCTTGAACACCCACCACGAGACGAAATCGACGTCGCCGGCGCGCGTGGGCGTGTGCTGGTTGCCGTCGAGGCGAAAGCTCGACGACACCCAGAGCTCGATGCGATTGCAGCCCAACGCGAGGAGGGTGCCGCGGATGGTGTGCTCGACGTAGCGCCGCGCGGAGCCGTCGGCGGCGATCTCGCCGCTCTGCTGCGGGCCGCAGCTGTTGTCGCCCGAGGGCGCGCAGTCGCGCTCGGTGTTGATGAAGAACTTCCACTGAAGCGCGTCGGTGGTGCCCTCGTCGTCGACGGGCACATAGAAGCGCACGTCGGGCTCCGACTCGCTGAGCTGCACGAGGTTGCCGAGGCGCGGCCGCGTGGTGCCCCGCACGTCGCGGACCCGCGGCGGCGTAACGGGCCGCTCGGGCGTGAACTCGGTCGGGTCGGTGATGATGCAGCTCGTGGTCATCAAGAAGATCACCTGTGACAGGCGAGCACGCATGGGAGCGAAAAGCGTACCACGACGCGCCCCGGAGCCATTCATGCGCGACAACGCAATCACCTTTGCGCGTCGCTTCTCCGCCGCAGCGACAACCGTGTCGCGGTGGGCGTCCCGGGGCGTGTGACATATTCCGTCAGTGTCCGCAGCGCGAGACCGGTGCAACGGGGCGCGGGCTGGCATATGGTCCCCGCGTCATGATCGGTCGCTTGCATGGGGTCGTGGTTTCTGAGTCTGCCGATGGCACCGCGGTGATCGACGTGCACGGCGTCGGCTACGAGGTGAGCGTCCCGCTGGGTACCTTCGGGCGCACGGCGCGCGACGCGGCGGGCGCGGTGACGCTGCTCGTGGTCACGAACGTTCGCGAAGATGCCATCACCCTCTTCGGCTTCGCCAACGAGACCGAGCGCGCGTGCTTTCGAGCCCTCACCGCCGTGGCGGGCATCGGCCCCCGCATCGCCATCGCGGTGCTGGGCTCGCTGCCGCCGAACGAGCTCGCGTCGGCGGTGGCGCGGGGCGACGTGAAGCGCCTGCAGGCGGTTCCGGGCGTGGGCCGCAGGCTCGCCGAGCGCCTCGCGCTCGAGCTGAAGGACAAGCTCACGGGCGGCGTCGCGGGCGCCCCGGCGACGGGCGCCTCGCTCGCGGGCTACATCCCCGCCCCCGCAACACCGGCGGCCCCGGCGGGCCCCATGGCGACCCTCGTGGCGACGCTCCTCAACCTCGGGTTCAAGCCCCCGGAGGCAGAGCGCGTCGCGGCCGAGTTCGCCGACCGCGCCGCCGAGCCCCTCGACGCCCTCGTGCGCGACGCCCTCAAGCGCCTCGTTCGCTGACCGCTCCGTTCGCCCCCGCCGCGTGGGCCTCGTCGGCCTCGTCGTCGGCGAGCGACGCGCGCCGTCGCCGCGCCTCGTCGGCCCGCGATGCGAGGCGGTCCTCGACCGCGCGCCGCCGCTCCATCGCCTGCGCGAGGGTGTTGCGCGCGTCGTCGAGCGCCTGCGCGGCGCTGCCCGCGCGGGCCTCGCTCGCGCGCAACGAGCTCGTCGCGTCGTCGAGCGCGCGGCGCGCGGTGTCTCTTCGGGCGGCGCTCACCTCGAGGCTCCACGCGCTCGCGGTGGCCGTCGCGGCGCACGCGCGGGTGGCGTCGGCGAGGGCCGTCGCGGCCCCGTCGCGGCGCGCGCGGTCGTGGGTGACGCGCGCAGAGAGAGCCTCGTGGGCGCGCTCGCAGGCGCCGACGTGCTCGAGGGCCGCACGCTCGTCGCGGACGCGCTCGACG
>CAISKJ010000828.1 GCA_903885885.1 uncultured delta proteobacterium | reverse complement strand
CAACTGCGTGGCCCTCGGCCTGCGCTGCGTGTCGTCGGGCGGCGAGGCGGCGTGCGTGTCGACGCTCGGCAACGCCTGCACCCCCGGCGCGCCCGCGCGCTGCAACGGCAACGTGCTCGAGCAGTGCGTGCTCGGCGTGTACACCCGCGCCCGCGATTGCGACCTCACCGCCGGCGTGTGCGACGCCGCCGCGGGCACGTGCCGCGGCGCGGGCCCGGTGTGCACGGGCGCCGTGACCCAGTGCGTCGGCACCTCGCTGCGCGTGTGCCGCGGCGGTCGCTGGCACGCGCTCGACTGCGGTCGCCTCGTGGCGGGCGCGGCCTGCCAGACGGTCAACGGTAACGCCTTCTGTGGCGTCGCGCGCGACTGCGACCCGACGGTGGCGACGCCCGCGGGCACGTGCGACGGCAACACCCTCGTGCTCTGCGCGGCGGGCCGCACCTACCGCTACACCTGCGAGATGCGCAACGGCTTCTCGCGCTGCGAGGCAGGCCGCGGCTGCGTCAACTGAGGGCCTTCGCTCACTCCATCGCGGCGAGCAGGGTGGCGTCGTCGGCCGAGAGGCTGTCGCCCTTGTCGTGGTCCTTGTCGAGCCAGGGCCACCGGGGCCCGCCGTCGACGCAGCCGACGGTGCGCTCGTCCGGGGTGCACAGCACGCGAACGTGAAAGTGGTCGTCGTGCGGGGCGCTGTCGCCGGGCTGGTGCATCAGCTGCTCGGCGCGGTCGATCACCCACGCGGGACGGGCCCGCGCGCGCGCGTTCTCGACGAGGAGGCGCTCGATCCAGGTGGCCACGAAGATGCGCGTGACGCCTACGCCCTCGGCGCGCACCACGGACTCGACGAGGTCCCAGTTGCGCGGGGTGTCGAAGCGCAGGGGTGTGGGCCAGGCCACCGAGTTGCCGTTGAGGTCGTAGCGCACGAACTCGGGCGTGAGCACCGACGCGTTGCTCACCCCGTCGCGCGCGAAGAAGAGCAGGTCGACGTCGCGCCCCGCGCGGTGCGACGCATGATGCGGCACCTGGCCCCCGCGCACCGCCGAGATGTCGCCCACCACGAGCGGAACCACCTCGCGCGAGGGCGCCGTCGCGCGCGCCACCTGACGCACCATCGAGACGATGCGCGCGGTGCCCCAGTGCTGGCCGCCGCGGGCGTCGTCGCGCAGCACGCGCCACCCGCGACCGGTGTCGGGCAGGCGCTCGGCGTGGGCGATCCACCCTGCCGCGGGACGGCCGCGGGAGCCCGGCGTGTGCGAGAGCCACGCGCAGCCTTCGAGCGTGAGGGCGGCGAGGAGTGCGAGTGTGCGAGGGCGCCCCATCGAGAGTGTAGCCAGGGCCCATAGCAGAGGCCGCGCGCGGGCCGCCAATGCGAGACATCATTGACCCGCGGGCGCAAAGGTCGCCATGCTACCGCCCCCCATCGCACCGATGGCGACGCGCGCTGCGCGCCTCGCACACGACGGGGAGACGAGGCGTTTCACCGTGGGTATGGATCCGTTGTCTGCGCACCTCGACCGCGGCTGGGAGCTGTTTTCCCAGGGCGACGCGAAGGGAGCGCGCGCGTGCGCGCGGCGGGCCCTCGAGATCGACGGGAGCTCACCCGAGGCGCACACCCTGCTCGGCCAGGTGGCCGCGCAGGGGGGCGAGTACGACACCGCGATGGAGCACTTTCGCACCGCGATGGCGCTCGACGACGGCTACCCCGACCCGATGCTCAACGCCGCCGAGCTGCTCATTCACCCGCTGCAAGACTACGAGGGTGCGATCGAGCTGTGCGACGAGGTGCTCGAGTTCGTCGACACGCGCGAAGAGATCGTCGACGCGATGCTGCTGAAGTTCGACGCGCTCCTCGCGAAGGGCGACGACGAAGACGCGAAGCGGCTCCTCGACGCGCTCCCCGAGGGCCCCTACGAGCAGCCCGGGCAGTCGTTTCTGGTGGGCCGCGCTCGCTTCGAAGTGGGCGACGCCGAGCAGGCCGAGGCGCACCTCGCCGACGCCCTGCGCGACGACGCGCGCAACCCCGACGTGCACTATTACCTCGGCCTGGTGCGCGAGCAGAAGCGCGACTGGCGTGGCGCCGCGGTGGCATTTCTCGAGTGCCGCGGCCTCGACCGCGACCTCCCGGCGCCCCCGTGGTCACTGCCGCGAGAGCAGTTTCACCGCACCGTGGTGCGCGCCCTCGAGCTGGTCGAGGCCCCCATCGCGCGCGCCCTCGAAGGCGCCCTCGTGGTGGTCGACGACCAGCCCGGCGTAGAGGTCGTGGCCGAGGGCATCGAGCCCCGCGCGCCTCTTCTCCTCGACGGCCTCGGGGGCGAAGCGCCGCCCGAGGGCCCCGGGCGCCTCGTGCGACTCTTCGTGTACCAGCGCAACCTCGAGCGCCTCTGCGGCGCCATCGAGGAGCTCGAAGACGAGATCGCCCACCAGGTGTCCGAAGAGGTGCGCCACCTACTCGGGGCCACCGACGCACGCAAGGTCGCGGCGCCGACCGTCGCCCCCGACGACGACCGCAAGAAGCCGCGCAAGACCCGCAACTGAGCGCCTCGCGCCCGCACTCCAACACCCCACAGACGACGCAGCCCATGGCCGACGACCTGCGAGAGATTGACACCGACGCGGGGCGCATTCGCGCCAACCGCCTGCTCTACGAGATCTACCGCGACGTGTACGCGCGCCTCGTCGCCGAGGTGCCGCGCAACCAGTACCCGCGCCTCCTCGAACTGGGCTCGGGCGGCGGGTTCTTTCGCGAGTTTGCGCCGCATGTCATCACCAGCGAGTGCGTGCTCACGCCGCGCGTCGACCGCGTGATCGACGCCTGCCGCATCGCCGAGGCCTTCGAGCCCGACTCGCTCGACGCCATCGTGGCCTTCGACGTGTTTCACCACCTGCCCGACGCCGCGGGCTTCCTGCGTGGCGCCCAGACGGTGCTGCGCCCCGGCGGGCGCATCGTGATGGTAGAGCCCTGGTACACGCCCGTGGGCCAGCTATTTCACACGGTGCTGCACCACGAGCCGCACCTCAAAGACCCCAACGACTGGCGCGTGGTGGGCGAAGGGCGCATGGCGGGCGCCAACACGCGGCTCCCGACGAGCGTGTTCCGCGACTCCGACCCGCGCTTCTCGCGTGAGTTTCCGGCGCTGCGCATCGTGAAGCGCGAGCCCTTTCACAAGTGGCTCTACCT
>CAISKJ010000827.1 GCA_903885885.1 uncultured delta proteobacterium | reverse complement strand
GTGCACAACACAGCTCTCATTACAAGCTCTCAATCGACCGCCATCTTTAGGAGCAGCGCCGTCAACAAGACTTGCCGGCAGTTGGTTGCCATCATTTGAAGCTCCACTTGGTTTACTAAAACGTGCACAGGATCGGCGCATCTCAATGCGTGCGTTCGATTTGGCTTGATACTGACTTGACGAAGGGAGGGAGTTGTGAAGCCATAGCGCGCAATTCCAACTTGGCCACCTGACCCGCGGAGTTTCGAGGTAAGGGCAAGTTCGTTACAGTGAACGTCTCTGGAACTTGATAGTCCGCCAGACGATCGTTGCAAAATGCGCGTATGGCACCCTCGTCTAGCGTGGACAAGTTCGTATAGACAAATGCGTGAATCCGTTCGCCCAGAACAGGATCGGGCCGCCCCACAAGCGCCGCTTCAAGGATACCCGGCACTTGCAGCAGAACATTTTCTACTACCGCGCAATAGATCTTGTAGCCCCCACGGTTGATCATCTCTTTGAGGCGGTCGAGGATATACACAAAGCCTTCGGCATCAATGTAGCCAATATCGCCATTCCGCCACCCCACCCAATCGCAACCAACTGTCTGCAAGCTGTTTTGCGTGATGGCACGCGCGTTGAGAAGACGCGCTCCATGGGCGACGTCGACCTCACGCTTCGTCACATTGCGACGCAGCACCCCGCGGATCTCGTGCGCGTGTTCGTCGCGGGCGCCAGCGCGTCGGAGGCGCCGCGGTGGCTCGACTCACAGCTCGCCGCGCGCGAGCGTCGCATCGACAAGGCGCTGCTCGTTCACCGCATCGAAGACCGCGTCGCGCTGCACGCCGAGTGGTGCTGGGAGCCCGACAGCGACTTCGGCTTTCGCGCGCAGGAGTACCAGTATCAGATTCTCGCGGCGCTCCGCGACGAGGACGCCGCGCGCGAGAAGGCAGCCCTCCCGCAGCGCGCGCCGCCGCCGCTCCCGGCGCGTGTACTCACGGTGGCGGTCCTGCTCAACGGTCCCGACGGAGACCACAGCACCATTGGCAATCACGCGGTCACGCCCGACGACGCGGAGGCCCGCGGCGTGGTCTCGTGGATGATCGATCGGGTGTATCAGCGCCCCGCCGAGGAGCTCCTCGCGCGCCCTGGCGTGCTGTGGCCCGTGTTCGTTCCCTTCGCGGCCGACGCGTCGAAGGCGGGCGTGGCGCGGGCTGTACAGGCAGTTCGAGAGCGGGCACATTCGCGTCGAGAGTTCGCGGACGCTGCCGCAGCGCTCTCTGTGTTTGCGCGGTCGTCGCGCCGCTCTCAAGGCCTTCGCGAGGTCGTTATGGCACTGGTGGAACCCGAGGTCATCAAGAGCAGCAGCATCTTCTTGCAGGGGCTGCAAGAGGGCATCGAAAAGGGGGAGGTCAGGGGCCTCCGCAACGCGATCGTGCTGACGCTTGGCGCGCGTGGCATCTCGCTCACGGCGACGCGTAGGGCGCAGCTCGATGCCGAGGCCCGCGCCGAAGTGCTCCAGCGATGGCTCACACGGGCCGTCACCGCCGCGCGCGTCGCCGACATCTTTCGCGCTCGCTGAAGGGGTCCGCCTGGCCTTGTAGCCGGTACACGGCGCTCACTCGCCCACCGACCTCGAAGTCACCCGTAGGAGCACTCGAATGCTCCTCTCGCGACTTCGAAGTCACCCGTAGGAGCACTCCAGTGCTCATCTCGCGACATTGGAGTCCACCGGAGAGCACTCCGGTGCTTCGTGGGCGACTTCGATGTCGTTCGCAGAGCACTCCAAGGCTCCCGATGCGACATCGATGTCCCACTGCGAGCGCTCGGATGCTCCGTCGGCGACGTTGAAGTCGGCCGCGGAGCACTCGAATGCTCTCCGCGGAGGGTGTCAGGGGTTGGGCTTCGCGCCGCCGTTGCTGCCGCCGTCGACGGGGTCGGCGGGCTCTTCTTCGGTGCGGGCGCGGGGGCCGCGGGGGCCGACGAGCGAGGGGGGCGAAGTCGCCCGCGTCGTCGTGGTGCCAGCGCACGTACGCCACGCCGCGGCGGCACTCGCCGTAGATCTTCGCGAGGTACGAGCAGGCCCGCAGGCGCATCAGGTCGTGCGCGTTGTCAGACTTCGAGGCGGTGGGGTTGTCGTCGCGGCCGAGCTCGGTGAGCAAGGTGACCGCGAGCTGCGCGGCGGCGTCGAGCGCCTCGAGCGTGACGGGGCTCTTGCCCTTTACGTCGTTCCAACGGGCGCGAAACGCAACGCTGAGCCCCAGGAGCCCCCGGGCGATCTCGAGGCGACCGTTGCCGGTCGGAATGCCCTCGAGGGCGTCTTCTGGGAGCAGTTCGTGGCCGATGGCCGACACCGCGTCGGCGTGGAGCTTCTTGCGCGCGACGCGGGCCCGCTCGGCGAGCGCGGGGAGGTCGCTCACCGCCTCGGGGGCCGCGAGCGCCAGCATGTGCGCGTGCAGCGTGGCGTAGGCCACCGACTGGAGCTCATCGAGGTACGCGGGCTTCATGCCTGGAAGCGCGATGAGCTCGCCGCGCAGGCTCAGCAGGGCCGGAACGGCCCCGAGCACGATGGCCACCGCGCTCGCGACGTCGAAGTTGATGCGCGCGAGCAGCTCCTCTTCGGTGAGCTTCTTGAAGGCAGGCAGGTGCTTGTCGAAGGCGGCGGCCAGAATGTCGGCCGTCGGGGGACTGGTCACTTTCGTCGTCATCGGATGGGTGGCTCCTTTCGAGCGCGAGGCAGGTCATCGAAGCGAAGTGTCAGAAGAAGTGAGGCGAAGCCGAAGCGAGGCGCTACGGTGAAGCGACCGCGAGGCGACGCTCGGGGCGCTTGAAGACGTTGGACCAGTTCCACGCGAGAAAGCGCCGGTCGGGGGCGTACGCGGGGTCTTGTGGGGGCAACATGGGCTGACCATGATGGCGCAGCTCGCCCGCGAGGCCGCGCGCGCCGTCGATGGCGTGTTGGCTGAACACCACGCGGCGCTCGGTCTCTTCGATGGTGAACACGCCGAGGTCGAAGAGCTTGTGGTGCAATGAACACAGCGCGAGGCCGTTGGGCACCACGTCGGGCCCACCCACGTGGTGCCATTGAATGTGCGCCGCCTCGAGGCCCGCGGGGAGGCTCCCGATGCGCAGGTCGAAGCCGCACACGCAGCACCGGAGCTCGTACGCGCGCAGCACCTTCTCACGAAACCCCGGGTCGCGGCGACGGGCTCCCGCGTCGGGCGTCGCCGCCTCGCCGTGCGCTTCGAGGTCGAGGCCCACCGCCGCGATGATGTCGTCGTGAATCGACGCCGGGAAGAACGCGCGCAGCACGCGCCCCGCCACGTCGCGGAGCAGCGTCGGGTTGCGCGTGAGCAGGCCGTACACCTCGCGCGAGAATCCGCCGCGCACGTCGTGGGCGCGGAGCTCGCCGAGGTTGGGCGTCGCGCCCGCGGGCCGTTCGAGCACCGCCGGCGGGCCTTCGAGCTGCCACAGCGCGCCCTGGTGATCGGTGCCCAGGTGCCAGAAGGGGAAGTTGCCCTTGCTCGCGCTATGGCTCGGACCAAACTCGATGAGCAGCGTGCGGAGCTCGGGCTCGATCTCCGTGAAGCGCGCCATGCGCGGCGCCGCGCGCTGCACACGCGACAGCGCCAGCAGGAGCAGCAGCGGTTTGTGCGGCGCGTAGCGACCGTTGAACTGCGCGCGGCGAATGCCCTCGAAGGCGTCGAGCATGGTGCGCTCGTCGCGGATCGGGGAGGCGCTCGCGCGTGCCTTCATTGCGGCGCTCCGCCGCGCGGCGCGGCGAGCACCTCGACGAGCTCGGCCACGATGGAGAGGTCGTGCAGTCGCTCGCCGCGCACCACAATGGGCTCGAAGGCGCGGTTGTCGGGTTCGAGGCGCACCTCGCTCCAGGGCGTGTCGCCTCCCATGGGGGCGGGCAGGGCGCGAAAGCGCTTCACCGTGTAGCTCGCCGCGGTGTCGGCATCGACGAGGCCGCCGTACTGGGCGATCACGACCTTGCCGCGCGGGTCGTCGCTCACACGGGGTGAGAAGACGGTCCATGCCCCATCCGGGAGCGTCGGCTCCATCGAGCGGCCTACCACGCGGACGATGAAGCTCCCGCGCGGCAACCTGCGCGCCGTGAGGGGCTTGACCCAACGCGTTCCGCGGTCGGCGCGCGTGCCGTCGAAGCCTCCCGCGGCGACGTCGAGTCCGAGCAGCGGCACGACCCCCGCAGCCTCGGCGTCGCGGGGCTGCGGCACCTCGACGAAGGGGAGCGCGGTGGCCCTCGGGTCGGGCCGCGAGAGCGCGTCGAGCAGAGGGCGCAGCGCGGGGGCCGCGAGCACGCGCGTGGCGTCGATGAGCGTGTGGCGCGGGTGATCCGCGTCAGGCCGCACGAAGAGGTCCAGGAGCTCTACACCGAGCCGCTGCGCGAGGAGGTCGAGCACGGCCACGCTCGCGAGCTGATTGCCCGACTCGATCTTCGACAGCGTGCCCTTGGAACGCAGCCCGCTCTCGTACGCGAGCTTCTCCTGCGTGAGCCCGAGGGCCTCTCGCAGGGCGCGCACCCGAATGCCGATCGTCGCAGCGAGCGCGGCGGCATTTTCGAGAGGGACCTTCACGGGCCCTTGACCGTAAAGGCCGCAGAAGGGTAGGTGGTTTCTTCGTAAGAAACCTCGCGTGCGTCGCGCGAGGACTTTGAAGTTCACGGAGTGTCGCGTTGACGTCAAAGGGCGACGGGGGAGCAGCCGCAACGCACGAGCCCACGGGGCCCGTGTCGTTCGTGGGGCACGAGAGCTTTCCGCTCCGGTACGGGTGGTTGAAGAAGTGTGTCGACGCGGTCGCCGCGCGCCCCGACGTGTTTGCCCACGACGACGCGATGGTGTCTCTCGGCGTCGGCAAGAACATGGTGAAGGCCATTCGTCACTGGGGGCTTATCACCCGGGTGATCGAGGTCGACCCCGAGGGCGCCGCGTCGCGGGGGCGCTCGCTGCGCGTCACGCCGCTGGGCAACTTGATCTTCGGTGAAGGCGGCGCAGACCCGTACCTGGAAGACCCGCGCACCCTATGGCTCGTGCATTGGTTGCTCTGCACGCACCCCGAACGAGCGACCACGTGGCGCTGGGTGTTCGGTGTCTGGGGGCGTCACGCGTTCACGCGTGAGGAGCTGCGCATCGCGTTGAAGGGGTTGGCCAAGGGCTCGCGCGCGTCGGAGGCCACGCTTGGCCGCGATGCCGAGGTCTTTCTCCGCGGCTATCTGCCGTCGCGCGCCTCGCGAGGCACCCCCTTGGAAGACACGCTCGACTCGCCTCTCATCGAACTGCAGCTCCTCCGCGAAGACCCCGTCGAGGGACGTTGCGAGTTCGTGCGGGGCCCCAAGCCATCGCTCGACGACACGGTGTTCGCCTTCGCCGTGCTCGATTATTGGGAGCGCACCGCGGGACACAGCGAGTCGATGCACGCCGACGCGCTCGCGCACGGCCCCTCTTCACCAGGGCGCGTGCTCTGCCTCGACGAACGCTCGCTCCACGAGCGCCTCGAGTTCGCCGAGGCCTGGTCTCGCGGCTCGCTTCTCTTCGACCAGACCGCAGGGGTGAGGCAGTTGAGGCGCAAACGTAAGGTCGTCGCCCGCGAGTGGCTCGCGAGCGCGCTCTCTTCGGGGCAGGAGGGGCGCTCTTGAGCACGCTCGACGAACGCTTCGAGGTGCGCCGCCGCTTTCATCGCTCGGTGCACCTCGGCGCCGACGCGGGACGTCGCGATGCGTGCGATGGCTACGTGCTCACGGGGGTCGGTCGCGCGACGCTCGCGCGCGTGCTCGATGCGCTCGGCCCCGGAGGCCAGGCGCGCGCCTGGTCGATCACGGGGCCCTACGGCGCAGGCAAGTCGGCCTTCGTCGTGCTGCTTACGCAACTCCTGCAGAGGCCGCTCGATGAGGCGCGGTCTCTCCTCGCTGCGCTCGATGCCGGGCGCGAGCTTCGCACGCGTCTCGAGCGTGCGCGCGGGGGAGAGCGTGGGTACACCGCGCTGTTGGTCACTGCTACCTATGGGCCGCTCGTGCCGTCGATCCTCGACGCCATCGACGGCGCGCTCCGCGGCCGTCGTGGCGCCAGAGTTGAGCGCGCGCTCCATGAGGTCGACGCCCTCCGTGTGGCACGCGGGCGCTCTGCCGACGTGCACCGCAGGGTCATCACGCTTGTGAGCGACGTCGGCGAACTGGCCCACGACGCGCACGGCGGCGGGCTCGCGCTCGTGGTCGACGAGTTCGGGAAGGCGCTCGAGCACGCTGCGCGGGCGGAGGGGCACGCCGACGACGTGTTTCTGCTCCAGGAACTCGCTGAGTTGGCGGCGCGAAGCGGCGAGGCCCCCATTCTTCTGGTGACCCTCCTGCACCAGTCGTTCGATCGGTACGCAAGGGGCGTGAGCGCACACACCCGGGCTGAGTGGGCCAAGGTGCAGGGGCGCTTCGAAGACGTCGCCTTCGTCGATGCGCCGACCGAGATTCTGACGCTCGCGGCGCGCTCGATTCACCGTCGCGAGGGCCTGCCCGCGGAGGCGTTTTCCGGCTACGACGCGATGGCCTCAGAGGCTGTGGACCTCGGGTTCACCGAGGCGTCGAATGAGGCGCTCCTGCGCGACCTCGCACCGCTGCACCCCACCGTCGCGATGGTGCTCCCGACACTCTTTCGCGGGCCCTTCGCCCAGAATGAGCGCTCGCTCTTCGACTTCCTATCGTCGCGTGCGCCGGGGGCGTTTGGCGATTTCGTGGCGAGCGGCGACGAGGGCAAGGCGCCGAGCTACACGCTAGACCGGCTCCACGATTTTCTCACGTCGACGCTCGGGCCGTCGCAGTTCTCGGGGCCCGACGGGCGTCGCTGGGGTGCCATCGACGAGGCTCTCGCGCGCCTCGGAGAGACCGCCTCACGAGCGACCCTCGCACTGGTGAAGGCCATCGGGGTGTTGTCGATCCTGGGCTCTCGGCGCGTGCGCGCCTCGCGCGCCACGTTGCGCTTCGCGCTGTCGACGAACTTCGGTGTCGATGAGCTCGATCGCGCGCTCGACACGCTCCACGACGCCTCGCTGGTCGTGTATCGGCGCCACAGCGACGCCTACGTGTTGTGGGAGGGCAGCGACGTCGACCTCGACGCGCGCTTCGACGAGGCGAGGCGCGCGAGCCCCGCGATCGAGTCGCTCTCCGAGCTGTTGCGCGCGCGCATGGCGCTGCGACCCAGGGTCGCGCGGCGGCACTTCATCGAGACTGGCACGCTCCGCTACTTCGACGTGTCGCTCGCGACGCCCGCGGGCGCGCGCTTCGACGTCGAGGAGGCGCGCGAGGGCGCCGACGGGCGAATCGTGTATCTGCTGCCCGACGGCGACGAGTCTCCGCGTGACCTCGTCGCGATCGCGTCGAGCGCGTCACAGGCCCTCGACGTTGTGGTCGGTGTGCCCGAGGCCTCGCGGGCACTCGTCTCTGTGGTTCGCGACTGGTGCGCATGGGAGTCGGTGCGGGCTCGTTGCGCCGAGCTCGAAGGCGACGCCGTCGCACGGAGGGAGCTCGCCGCGCGAATCCGCGCCACTTCGACGGATCTGGACGCGGCCGTGGCGTCTTGCTTCGGCCTCGGTGACGACGTGTCGGTCTCGTGGGTGCGCGCGGGCGCGGTGCTGCCCTGGAGCGGCGCGCGCGGTGTGACCCGCGGGCTCTCGACGGTGTGCGACGAGGCCTACTGCGACGCGCCGAGGCTCCGCAACGAGCTCCTCAATCGGCAGGTTCTGTCGAGCGCTGCGGCGGCTGCGCGGCGCTCGCTCCTCGACGCGATGATCACGTCGGGCGATCGCGAGCGGCTCGGCATCGAGGGCGCACCGCCCGAGTGGAGCATGTACGCCAGCCTCCTCGCCGAAGGTGGCATCCACCGTGAGCGCGAAGGGGCGTGGGGGTTTGGACCGCCGCCTCCCGCGGACCCGCTTCGGCTGTTGCCCGCGTGGCGCGCGATCGAGTCGTTTCTCGACGGTGCGGGCGAGGGGGCGCGTCCGCTGCGCGAGCTGTTCGCGTTGCTCTCTCGTCGGCCCATCGGGCTTCGCGAGGGCCCGGCGCCCGTGCTGTTCTTCGCGGTGGTGCTGGCCTCGCCGGGCGAGGTGGCGCTCTTCGAAGACGGCACCTTCATCGCCGACCTCTCGGGCGCTGTGGTTGAGCGCCTTCTGCGTCGCGTCGACCACTTCACCGTGGCGCGATACCGGGTGACGGGCGCGCGAGCTTCCGCCCTCGACGCTCTTCGCAAGGTGCTCGGGGCCGACGCGCCGCGGCCTGTCGACATCGTGCGCGCGGTCGTGCGTCGGGTGAGCGGGCTTCCGCGATACAGCCGATCGACGCGCCGCCTGGGTGCGCTCGGACTCGCAGCGCGCGAGGTGATTCTCGCGGCGCGAGACCCGCTGAAGCTCTTGTTTCAAGACCTCCCGCGGGCTCTGGGCGTCGACGCGATCGAGGCCTCGGACGACGACGGCAGCGCCGTCGAGCGCTATGTGCTCGCGCTCACCACGGGTCTCACCGAGCTGGGCGGCGCCTATCCCGCGCTGCTCATGGCCATCGAGTCGACGCTGGCCAGGGGGCTCGACATCAACGCTGCGGGCGAGGGCTTTCGCGAGGTGCTCACTGCGCGCGCAAGCCGGCTCGCATCGGTTGCGGTCGACCTGCGGCTACGGGCGTTTCTCGGCCGCGCGGTGGTGCCCACCACCGCGCACAACGAGTGGATCGAGGGCGTGGCCATGGTGGTCGGCAATCGGCCGCCCGCAGAGTGGTCCGACGCCGAGCTCGCGCGCTTCGAAGTGGGCGTCGAGGAGCTTCGCGCGATGGTGCTCCGCGCCGAGTCCCTCGCCGCGCATGCTGCACCGAAGCGCGCGCCGTTGCGGCCCGAAGACGCGACGATGGTTCACGACGCCGAGCGTGAGATCTTGCGGGTGCTCGAGGCGAGCTTCGGGGGCCGCCGGGAGGTGTGGCTCGCCGCTCTCGGGCGCACGCTCGACCGGGTGATGGACGATGCTCCTCGCGACGAGGCACCGACGGAAGGGACGGCGTCGTGAGTGACGGTGAGAAGAGGGTTCGGCACGTGCTCGGGCTCTCTGGGGGGAAG
>CAISKJ010000826.1 GCA_903885885.1 uncultured delta proteobacterium | reverse complement strand
GTGCATCGACGGCCGCGGCGACTGCACCGGCAGGGCCGCCGACGGGTGCGAGGCGCCCCTCGACACCACGACGAACTGCAACGCCTGCGGGTTCGGGTGCGCGCCGCCCAACGCCACGGGCACCTGCGCGTCGCGGGCGTGCCGCGTGGCGATGTGCGACGCGGGCTGGGGCGACTGCAACGGCGCGCCCCTCGACGGGTGCGAGCAGCGCACCGACGTGAGCCCGGCGCACTGCGGCGCGTGCAACAACGCGTGCCCCAACGGCGCCAACGCCACGCCGCGCTGCGCCGCGGGCGTCTGCCAGCTCGCGTGCAACGAGGGCTACGAAGACTGCGACGGCAACCCGAGCAACGGCTGCGAGCTGCGCGTCGGCGTCGCCTGCGGTACGGGCTGCGCGCCCGGTTACGTCGCGTGCGTCGGGCTCACGCCGCGGTGCATCACCTCGGCGCTCTCCTGCGGGGCGCCCTGCACCGAGGGCGCGATCCGCGGGTATTGCAACCTCACGGGCGCGTGCAACGTGGTGCCCCCGTCGTGCACGGGAGGCGACGGCGGCGCCCTCGACGGGGGCGACGGGGGCGACGGGGGCGACGGGGGCGACGGGGGCGACGGAGGCGACGCGGGCGGCCCGGCGCCCGATCGCGACGCCAGCACGTCGATGGACGGCTCGACGACGATCGGCTGATGCGCGGCTACTGCGCGACCACGGCGCCCTGGTACATGTTCATGGCGCAGGTGAAGGCCAGCGAGCCCGTGGCGGGCGCGGTGACGGTCACCTCGACGGGGCGGTTGAGGGGAAGGTCGTGCGTGGTGTGCTTCGACGGAAACACCACCTGCTGACCGCAGGTCTCGTCGGTGGTGCGCGTAAACACCAGCGTGAGGGGGCTCCCCGCGGCGGTGCGGATGGTGGCCGGGTGATAGCCCTCGCCGTCGACCGTGATGGCCACGCGGCCGTTGGGCGGGGCCGTGACCTCCGCGGCCGCGTGCGCCGCCGGGCGCGCCGCGGGCGGGTCTTTCTTGCAGGCGATGGCCCCGAGTGTCACCGCGACGACCACCGACATCAGCTTGCTCTTCATCGTGTCTCTCCGTGCCTCGCCGCGTCGAGCGCGGCGTGTTCGATCGCCATCGCACGCGCGTGCCTCCGACGCACGAGCGCATACACCATCACCGCCGCGAGCGCGACGCCCGCCGCGCCCCGCGTCGCCGCGCCCAGCCACCCCGGCAGCGGGTCGAGGTAGAAGCGCGCCACCGCCAGCGCGAGCGCCCCGAGCGCCGCTGCTGCGGCCCCGTGCGCGAGGGCCGACAGGCGCGCCAGCACGGCGGCCTCGCGCGCCGCGAGCCACGCCCACAGGAGCTGCTCGTAGCGCCAGTACGTGTAGATCACGGGCACGATCTCGAGGGTGAGAAACGCGCTTGTGACAAGCCCTCCGGCCATGGGGGCGGCGATGCGCTTCATCACGTCGGCGCCCGACCCCTCGGCCCACAGGAGCGGCACGATGCCGAAGAGCATGGTGCTCACCGTCATGAGCTTGGGGCGCACGCGCTGAATGGTGCCCTCGGCGTGGGCCTCGACGATGTCTTCGAGGGTGCGTATGCGCCCCTCGGCCATGCGCCGCTCGTAGGCGTGGTCGATGTACACGATCATCACCACGCCGGTCTGCGCGGCGAGGCCGACGAGCGCGATCACGCCGACCCACACGGCGGTCGAGAGGTTGTAGTCGAGGAGGTAGAGCGCCCACACGCTCCCCACGAGCGCGAAGGGCACCGAGAGCAGCACGATGGCCACCTCGGTGAAGTTCTTGAACTGCAGGTACAAGAGCAGCACCACGATGAGCAGCGCGAGGGGCACGAGCACCTTCATGCGCGACTCCATCTCGGCGAGGAGCTCATACTGGCCCGTCCATTGGAGCCACGCGCCGCGGTCGAGGCGCAGCTCGCCGCGCGCCGTGGCGGCCCGCACGGCCTCGCGCGCGTCGCGGACGTAGCGCCCCACGTCGCGGCTCGCGTCGAGGTCGACGTACACGTAGCCCACGAGCGTTCCGCCCTCGTCGCGGATCATCGCGGGCGCCTCGCGGATCTCGACGCGCGCCACGCTCCCGAGCGCGACGGCGCCGTCGCCGCGGGGGATGGGGAGCGCCCGCAGCGCGTCGAGGCTCGTGCGAAAATCCTCGGCCACGCGGAGGTTTACGGTGATGCGCCGACGGCCGTCGATCACGGTGGTGACGGGCGCGCCGCCGAGGGCCACCTCGATGAGCCCGTTCACGCTCTCGATGGAGAGGCCGTTGCGCGCGAGGGCCTCGCGGTCGGGCGTGACGTCGACCTCGTAGGCGCCCGTCGACCGTTCGAAGAGCACGCTGCGCGTTCCAGGAACGGCGTGGAGCACGCGCTCGAGGCTCGTGCCCGCGCGCTCGATGGCATCGAAATCGTGCGCGTGCACCTTCACACCGACGGGGGTTCGCACGCCCGTCGAGAGCATGTCGACGCGGTTGCGAATGGGCTGCGTGAAGGCGTTGGTCCACCCCGGGAGTCGCAGCCGCTCGTTGAGGTCGGCCACGAGATCGTCGCGCGTCATGGGCACGAACTCGGGCCACCAGCGCGCGAGCAGCGGGCGCATCGCCGCGGGCGTGCGGCCCACGTACCACCGCCGCACGTAGCGGGTGCGCCACGCAGCGCGGGGCTTGAGGCGCACGACGGTTTCGAACATCGAGAGCGGCGCGGGGTCCGTGGGCGTCTCGGCGCGACCCGCCTTGCCGAGCACCGCGGCCACCTCGGGGACGGCGCGCAGAATGGCGTCTTGCCGCTGCAACTGACGCCGCGCCTCCTCGATCGAAATGCCCGGCAACGTGGTGGGCATGTAGAGAATGTCGCCCTCGTCGAGGGGCGGCATGAACTCGCTCCCGAGGCGCGCCGCGAGGGGCAGCGCCGAGAGCACGGCCATGAGGCCGATCATCACGGTGGTGCCCGGGTTGCGCAGGGCCGCGTGCACGAAGGGCTCGTACACCGCGCGAATCGCCCTCGAAACAGGGTGCTTGTGCTCGGGGTAGATCTTGCCGCGCACGAGCATGTCGCGCAGCGCGGGCGCCACGGTGACCGAGAGCACCGCGGCCGAGAGCATCACGAAGGTCTTGGTGAAGGCCAGCGGGCGAAACAGGCGCCCGGCCTGGCCGCAGAGGCCGAACACGGGGATGAAGCTCGCGGCGATGATGAGCAGCGACGAGAAGATGGCCGGCGTGACCTCGCGCGCGGCCTCGGTGAGGAGCTTCGCGCGGTCTTCTTCGGTGATGTCAGCGGGCGCGTCTTCGAGCTTCTTGTGGGCGGCCTCGACCATCACGATCTCGGCGTCGACGGTGGCCCCCACGGCGATGGCGATGCCCCCCAGCGACATGATCGTGGCCGGCACCTTCAGGAAGTACATCGGGATGAACGACGCGAGCACCACCAGCGGGAGCGACAGAATGGGCAGGAGCGCGCTGCGCAGGTGCAGGAGAAAGAGCACGATCACCAGCGCCACCACGATCATCTCTTCGGTGAGCGCGTGGCGCAGCGTGTCGATGGCGCGCTCGATGAGCTCGGCGCGGTTGTACACGGGCACCACGTCGACGCCGTCGGGCAGCGCCGCGCGCACCTCGCGGAGCTTCGCCTCGACGCCGTGGATCACCTCGCGCGCGTTCTCGCCGTAGCGCATCACCACGACGCCCGACACCACCTCGCCGCGGCCGTCGAGGTCGGCCGTGCCGCGGCGAATCTCGGGGCCCACGCGCACCGTGGCCACGTCGCCGACGCGCACCGGCGCGCCGCCGCGCACGTCGCGGAGCACCACGGACTCGAGGTCGCGCGCCGAGCCCACCCAGCCCCGCGAGCGCACGAAGTACTCGCGCTGGGCCATCTCGATCACGCGCCCGCCCACCTCGCCGTTGGCGCTGCGGAGGGCGCGCGCGACGTCTTCCCACGAGAGGCCGAAGCTGCGCAGGCGGTCGGGGTCGAGCGTCACCTGGTACTGCGCCTCGTAGCCGCCGACGGTGGCCACCTCGGCCACGCCGGGCACGCTCGCGAGGGCGTAGCGGAGCACGTAGTCTTGCGCCGCGCGCAGCTCGCCGAGGTCGTGGCGGCCGCTGCGGTCGACGAGGGCGTACTGGTAGATCCACCCGATGCCCGTCGCGTCGGGGCCGATGCGCGGCGACACGTCGGGAGGAAGCCGGTTGCGCGCCGCGTTGAGCTGCTCGAGCACGCGCGAGCGGGCGGCGTCGAGGTCCGTGCCCTCGTCGAAGATCACGTAGACGAAGCTCATGCCGAACATCGTCTGCGCGCGCACGTCGACCACGTGGGGCTGGCCCAGGAGGGCCGTCACGAGCGGGTACGTCACCTGGTCTTCGACCACCGAGGGGCTCCGCCCCATCCACTCGGTGTAGACGATCACCTGCGGGTCCGAGAGGTCGGGGATGGCGTCGAGCCGCACGCGCCGCATCGACGCGTAGCCCGCGATGGCGAGCGCCACGGCGAAGAGGAGCACCAGGCCCCGGTTGCGCGCCGACAGCTCGAGGAGCTTCGTCATCACGGCGCACCTCGCTGCGCGAGGGCCGCGCGCAGGCGGCTCTCGGAGTCGACCATGAAGGTTCCGCGCGACACGACGCGCTCGCCCTCGACCACGCCGTCGCGCACCTCCCAGCGGTCGTCGGTGAGGGCGCCGAGGCGCACGGTGCGAGGCTCGAACGTTCCTTCGCCCGTCTGCACGAAGACGTAGCGCTCCGTGCCCGTGTCGATCACGGCGTCGCGGGGGAGCTCGAGGCGCGCCGCGCCACCGTCAGAAACGCCTTCAAAATAGGCCTCACCGTACATCCCCGGGCGGAGCGCGCGGGCGGGGTTGGGGGCCTCCATGCGCACCCGCGCGGCGCGCGAGTCGGCCGACACGGCGGGCTCGACGAGGAGCACCCGCGCCGTCACCGCGGGGCCTCCGCCGCCGGGCACGAAGCGCGCGGTCGCGCCGCGGCGCACGCGGGCGAGGTCGCGCTCCCACACGCTCGCCACGACCCACACGCGGCCGAGGTCGGCGAGCTCGTAGAGGGCCGCCTCGGGCGTCGCGTAGGCGCCCTGCACCGCGGCGTTGCGAATCACCGTCGCCGCCGCGGGCGCCCGCACCGGAACGGCCCGCAGCGGCGCCCCCACGAGCAGCATCGCGTCGATGTCGACGGGCGCCATGCCGAGGAGCTCGAGCGACTGCCGCGACGCCGCGTACACGTCCGCCGAGCGCGCGCCGCCGGGCTGCCCTGCCCAGCGCCGCGCCGCGAGGAGCTCCTGCTGCACCTGGAACACCTGCGGCGCGTACACCCACGCGAGGGGCTGGCCCGCGGCCACCTCGGCGCCCGTCTCGCGCACGGCGACGCGCTCGACGAATCCCGGCGCGCGCACGCGCACCTCGTAGCGACCGCGCTCCGAGGCCTCGACCACGGCGGGCGCGCGCAGGGCCCCGACGGCGCCGCCGCGGCGCACGGGCTCGCTCACCACGCCGCCGAGCTGCTGACGGTCGAGCGCGAGGGTCACCGTCGCGAGGGGCAGCGCCGCGGCGTCGTGGGCGTGGCCCGCGTCGGTCGCCATCGCGGGCTGCGGGGCCCGCGCGCGCTCGGTCGGTATAGGCTCGAGGGCCATGTGACAGATGGGACACTCGCCCGGGTTGGGCGCCGTGATCTGCGGGTGCATCGGGCAGTAGAAGCGCGCATCGGAGGCGACGCCCGCGCGCTCGGGGAGCGGGCCCCAGAAGCGGTACACGCTCGCGCCCGCGAGGGCCGTCACCGCGACCAGCAGGGCCCAGCGCACCAGGGCCATCACGCGCGTCGCGCGCGCCGAGGAGTGGTCGCTCACGGCGCGCTCCTTCCGTCGTCGAGGGCCACGCGGTCGAGCCCCTCGCCCACGGCCTCCTCGAGCGCGGCGACGGCGCGCGCGAGCTCGACGACGAGGTCGGCCTCGTCCATCGCGAGGTCGAGGCGCATGCGGGCGGCGTCGAGCCACGCGAGCAGCGGGGCGCCCGTCACGTAGCCCGCGCGGGCCGCGTCGAGCGATCGGTCTGCCGCGGGCAGCGCCTCGGCCCGTACCACCGCGAGCTCGCGCTCGATGCCCTCGACGCGGGCGTGGGCGTCGATCACCTCGGCGCGCACGGCCACCTCGGCCTCGCGCACGCCGGCTTCTTCGGCCGCGAGGCGCGCCTCGCCCGCGGCCACGCGCGCGCCGCCGGGGCCCCACAGCCACGGGAGCGTCATGCCCACCGTGGCGCCGTAGCCGTTGTGGTGGCTCGGGTCGAACCACCCGCTGAGCCCCACCATGAACTCGGGCCGCGTCGCCTCGGCGCGCGCCCCGTCGAGGCCCGCGC